>JAYFRU010000268.1:0-4963 GCA_040946965.1 Burkholderia sp.
ATTGTTAACAGGGGCTTCACCCCGGACCGTTGCGCGTAAACGTCACCGTGCCGCGGCTGATTTATGCAACAACGCCTATTGCTCGCGCAACCCTGGCGGGACCTCGAACGAGACCGTTACCGCGTCGGCCGTCTCGGGCCGCACCTCGCGGATGCGCAGCGGATGGAATTGCAGAGTCGCCATGTCAGTAGGGCTTGAAGTAGTCGAAGGGTTCGCGGCAGTCGAGGCAGTGATAGAGCGCCTTGCAGGCCGTCGATGCGAACTGGCGAGGCGCTCGGTGTGGGCCGAGCCGCAACGTGGGCAGGTCGGCGTGGCCGAGGGCTTCGGTGAAAAACGGATCACTTTCGGGATGCCGCCCGGGTGCGGCGCATGGTTGCCGCAGTTGCCGACGGGCGGCGCGATGCCGTAGGCGCGCAGCTTGTCGCGGGCTGCCTCGCCGATCCAGTCGGTGGTCCAGGCCGGCGACAGCACGGTGACGATCCGGTGAGCGGGTGCGCCGATCCGCGCGAGCGCGGTCTCGATGTCCTCGGCGATCTGCGACATCGCCAGACAGCCCGAGTAGGTCGGCGTGATCACGATCTCGAGCACGCCGTCGTCGGCTTCGCGCAGTTCACGCAGGATGCCGAGTTCGCGGATCGAGACCACCGGGATCTAGGGATCTGGCACCGTGTCGAGCGCGGCGCGGATCGCGTCGAGATCGGGGGGCGCGGTCCGGCCGGTGTTCGCTGGCGTGGGCATGGCGGTTTTCCCTGGCTTCGCGGCGTGCATCTTCATCTCACCAGCTCGCGCCCGGGTGCTGGCGCGCCAGGCTCTGCATCTGCGCGAGCAGGAAGCCCATGTGTTCGGAGTGCTCGCCGAGCTTGCCGGTGCTGACATGCGCCACCGGCGGCGGCGCATCCAGCGTGGCCTCGGCGAGCGCGGCGTCGACGTCGGCGCGCCAGGCGGCCTCGAGCGTGTCCGCCGCCGGCGCGATGTCGGCCGCCGCAGCCTCGCGCTCGACCCTGTCGACGGAGAAGCATTCGCTTGTATAGGGCATTAGGTGATCGAGCGCGGCCTGGGCTCGGTGGTGCGAGGTCTCGGTGCCGTCGCCCAGCCGGATCAGCCATTCGCGCGCATGGTGCTCGTGGTAGCGCGTCTCCTTGATTGATTTCGAGGCGATCGCGGCTAGCTGGGCGTCGCTGGATGTTTCGAGCGCGGTCCAGAGGTGCAGCATCAGCGTCGCGTAGAGGAAGTTGCGCACGATCGTCACGGCGTAGTCGCGATCGGCCTGGGCCGTGCCGCTCAAGGGGCCGTGGTGCGGCAACTCGACTAGCGTCAGGTTGGTGAATTCGTGCTCGCTGCGGAACTAGGCGTAGTCGTCCTCGGTCTTCACGGCGCCGGGCAGCGCGCGTTCGAGTTCGGCCGCGTGGGGCATAGAGCAGCCGCGCCTGGCCGACCAGGTCGAGGCTCATATTGGTCAGCGCGATGTCCTCTTAGAGGATCGGGCCGTGGCCGCACCATTCGGCATTGCGCTGGCCGAGGATCAGCGCGCTGTCGGCAAGGCGCAGCACGTAGACAAGATGGGAAGCCGGGTTGGTCGTCATCGCGGGCTTACATATGGTTGACTTCGCCGGGCAGCGTGTAGAACGTCGGGTGGCGGTAGATCTTGTCGCCAGCCGGTTCGAACAGCTCGGCCTTTTCGTTCGGATCGGATGCCGTGATCGCCGCCGACGGCACCACCCAGATGCTCGCGACTTCCTGGCGGCGCGTGTAGACGTCGCGCGCCATGCGCAGTGCCATCGAGGCGTCGGCGGCGTGCAGGCTGCCGCAGTGCTTGTGAGCGAGCCCCTGCTTGCTGCGCACGAATACTGCCCAGATCGACTATTCCTGTTTCATGTCTGTCTCCTGCTGGATGGGGGGCGGGGCCGGTTTCAGGCGGCCTGCCGCTCGGCGCGGCGCGCGCGTTTTTCGGCATGGGCGAGCGTGGCTTCGCGGGCCCATGCGCCGTCGTCATGGGCCTTCACGTGGGTGGCGAGGCGCTCGCGGTTGCGGGGGCCGTCGCCGTTGACGACGCGCCAGAACTCATCCCAGTCGATCGCGCCATAGTCGTAATGGCCGCGTGACTCGTTCCATTCGAGGTCGGGATCGGGGAAGCTCACGCCGAGCACGCGGGCCTGCTCGACCGCCGCATCGACGAATTTCTGGCGCAGATCGTCGTTCGAGATCCGCTTGATGCCCCACCTGGCCGATTGGTTGCTGTGGACCGAATCGGCGTCGCTGGGGCCGAACATCATCAGCACCGGCCACCACCAGCGATTCACCGCCTGCTGGGCCATCTCGCGTTGCGCCGGCGTGCCGGCCATCATCGCCAGCAGCGCGTCGAAACCCTGGCGCTGGTGGAAGGACTCCTCCTTGCAGATGCGGATCATGGCGCGCGCGTAAGGGCCATAGGTGCAGCGGCAGAGAGGGATCTGGTTCATGATCGCGGCGCCGTCGACCAGCCAGCCGATCACGCCGACGTCGGCCCAGCTCGGCGTCGGGTAGTTGAAGATGCTCGAATACTTGGCCTTGCCGGCATGCAGCGCATCGATCAGCGTCTCGGCCCGCTGTAGAGATAAAGGCCGTGTCCGGCTTCGTCCTGCACCTTGGCGAGCAGGATCGCCTTGCGCTTGAGGCTCGGCGCGCGTGTGATCCAGTTGCCCTCGGGCAGCATGCCGACGATCTCGGAATGCGCGTGCTGGGGTATCTGGCGTACCAGCGTCTTGCGGTAGGCCTCGGGCATTCAGTCCTGCGGCTCGATCTTGCCGTCGGCGCCGATCACGGCGTCGAAGCGCGCCTGCTCGGGCGAAGCGGCTGCGCTCGCGCCGGGTGGCGTCGGCGGAGGCTGGCTGGCCGGGGAGGTCGAGGGATTGCGTATACATGGCGATCGTCCCGTTCGGGGAGAAGGTAGGGCGCAGTATAAACAAACCGTCCGGTTGGTTAATTAATTTTTCGGGATAGTGCCGATCGACGGCCCGCCAAGCCTTGACGGGTGGGCTCGCAAAAAGCGGGGCGATATCTTGCACAATCGTTCACTTTCCCGTTCTTCTCCGCTGAGCCGGATCGAATCATGAATTTCCGTCGTCGTTTGTTGCCGGGTTTGTTGCCGGCCTTGGTCGGCGGTCTTGCCTTGTGGTTGGCTGGCGCGGCGAGCGCCGCAGATGCCGGTGCGCCACGCTGGGTGGCGGCCTGGGCCACGGCGCTGCAGCCGATTCCCGAACTGGTCTCGCCGCCCCCCCTATATAGAGCACCCGAAGTCGCCGGTCGGACGCTGCGCGAGATCGTCTATCCGAGTGTGGCGGGCGACAAGGTACGAGTGCGGATCAGCAACGCTTATGGGCGAACCCCGCTCTCGATCGGATCGGCGCGGATCGCGCGTTCCGCAGGGACGGCTGCGGTGCGTGCCGACATCGCCGCGCAACTGAGCTTCGGTGGACGGCGCGATGTGGTGCTGGCCCCGGGCGAGGAGCGCGACAGCGATCCGGTATCGCTGCCGGTCGAAGCCGGCGCGCCCTACGCGATCAGCCTGTTCGTTCGTGGCGAGCAGACGCTGTCGGCCTGGCATCGCGTCTCGAACCAGATCAACTATGTCTCGACGCCGGGCGATCATGCTGCGGATACGAGCGGGGACGCCTATAAGGTTAGGATCACCCAGTCGGCCTGGGTCAGCGAACTGGCGGTCGAAAATGGGCTCGATGCGGTGGGAGCGATCGCGGCGGTCGGCGACTCGATCACCGATGGCATGCGCTCGAGCCTGAATCGCAATCGCCGCTGGCCGGACGGGCTCGACCGCCGGCTGGATGCAGCTGGCGCGCGCCAATGGGGCGTCGTCAATCTCGGCATCAGCGGCAATCGCCTGTTGAGCGATTCGGCCTGTTACGGCATTGCGCTCGAGCGCCGGTTCGAGCGCGACGTGCTGGCTCGTTCGGGCGTGAAGGCGGCCGTGCTGCTGGTCGGGGTCAACGACATCAATTTCCAGGCGATGCCGCTACGCGCCGGCCTCGATTGCGATGCGCCGCATACCCGGGTCGACGCGCGGGCGCTGATCGAGGGATATCGACGGTTGATCGCGAGTGCTCATGCGCGAGGGATCGCGCTGTTCGGTGCGACGCTGACGCCGGCGTCCCTGCCTCCCGAGCGTGAGGCGATTTGTGTCGCGGTGAATCACTGGATCCGGACTTCGGGGCATTCGATGGCGTGGTCGATTTCGATGCCGCGCTGCGCGATCCGTCGCGGCCGCAGATCATGCAGCGTCGTTACGACAGTGGCGACAACATACATCCGAGCGATGCGGGTTATGCAGCCATGGCGGATGCGGTGCCGATCGACCGTTTGATGGAGGCTGCGAAGCAGCGCTGAGTAGCAATGAAAAGCAGGCGCCACCATGGCGCCCGAATTTTTTTAACGAAGTTCTAAAAAAGACTTGCGCGGCTGCTAAAGCCTGCTTAGAATCATGCCTCTTTCGCGCTAACGGAAACACGGCGCGGAAGGGGAAGCAAAGTTGGATGTGTCGAACGCCTAAGCAGTTAGCCGCTGACGTATTTAACTGGGAAGTGATCGACGAAGTTTGTTGATCGCGGCGCTAAAAAAGTAGTTGACGCGCTGCGAAATGTTGATCATACTCCCACTTCTCTGCTGCTGAAAACGCAGCGCTGCTGAAGAAACCAAGTTGCTTCGCAAAAACGCTCTTTAACAATCTACAGCCGATAAGTGTGGGCGCTTGATGAAAGCGGCCCTGATCTCCGGATCAGGTCAGCAAAAGTATAAAGAGTCTCACACAAAAGTAAGTCAGGTTTGTGAAGCAATTCATTAACCTGCCAGCTTTAAGTGGGCGACCGGTTCATTATGAACCGAAAACAGTAACAGGCATTGAACTGAAGAGTTTGATCCTGGCTCAGATTGAACGCTGGCGGCATGCCTTACACATGCAAGTCGAACGGCAGCA
>JAYFRU010000269.1:0-4945 GCA_040946965.1 Burkholderia sp.
CCTGAAGATTCTCACCTGCATGCTGCCTCCGCTATGAAAAACGCCGTTTTTTACCCACACGATTTCCAGAAGACCCAAAATTGAATCAGAATGGCTACCCTGAGATATGGAAATCGTCGCTCAATTTCGCAGCTCTCCCGATTTTGCACAGACCGGTGACTTCGCGGCGCATCTGGTCCGAGTGTGGCCGGTGGTCGAGGCCATGTCGAAGCGGGACGAACGCTTGGGTAAGTGGTGGCTGAAAGCAGATACCGAAGAGGAAGCACGCCTCTATCCGATGTATGAAGAGCCTGGCGTGCCTTCACCAGCGGTCCTTGCAGTTCTGGCGCAGCGTTACAGCAAGAAATTGAATCTTCCCAAGGTATTTGGTTTCTGGAATGGAAGGATAGCTGAGGGCGACAGCGCAACGCTGAAACTTGCAATCGATACGAGACCGCTGCCGAGCGAAGTCGAGATTGGCCTCCCGTCAAAGCTCACCGGATTAGCGACTGCCAACGGTTATGAGGATGTTGCAGAAATCGTCGCGGTATATGACCCGGTCTACGTCTCAGTTTCCTCTCGAGACTACTTTCCCCGGCAGGTCTTCGACGACAAGCCGGGCGTGGGCTGGATGCTCTATCTCCCCAAGGTTGTAACCACGCAGCAGGTTCCAGAAGCGCTTGCCTTGATACCGATTCCGGGTGCGGGAGGAAAGCAGCGCGGCACCCTCATCGTGAGCGTCATCGACGCCGTGTTTTCAGTCGATAACCCTGACCACGTGGACGTCGCCAATCGCATCGAGATCCGCCTGGTCGACCAGGATCTGCTGCCGGCTTATGCGGACATCTAGATGAGCGATAACATCGTCTGGGTCGCGGACGTCGAGACGACGTTGGAGGAAGCGCCGCGCTTGGCCCACCGTGGTTTCTCCTGGCTGGTCCAGGAAGCGATTGCGCAAACTGTCCCAGGTCACGGCACATCAGCATACGACGTGCCAGTCTATCGACCAGGCATCAATGCCGCAGCTTGGTCTGTGCAGGTGTGCGACGACCTTCGTCAATGCGGGGTCGAGGTCCGGGTAGGGCGGACGGTGTTTTATTCATGCCCAGGGCCGATCAGCGTGCGTTGCCGTCACTGTGGAGCGACACACGATCAGGACGTGCCGTGGGGCAACGCGGTGAGCGCGTGGTATGACAACGAAGCGGACGATTCACTGACCTGCCCTACGTGCTCGAGGCGAGAACGCGTCATCGATTGGACGTTCTTGGAGCTCGATTGGGCTTTCGGCAACTTGGGCTTCGGGTTCCACAACTGGTTGATTGCCGATAGGCTTTCCGAAGAGCTCGGATAGGTTCTCGGCCACCGAATGAAGATCGCTTACCAGCACTACTGAGACATCGCGGAGCTCCATATCTAACAAGAAAAAGGCTCGCGGTACGTGCGGGCCTTGAGGTTAGAGGTACAAACGGCGGTCGCTCAGGCAACGAGCCGCATATGGCGGATCCAACGTGATGCCGACGGTAGTTCGTTGATGACGGGCAGGATCGAAGGATCGAAGGCCGGCACATCGATGCACCCGTCGTTCTGGATCGCGTCAACGAGGTAGAGCAGCGAGCCCAGCGTGGAAGCGCCGTGTTTCTCGCCGATCGCGGACAGCGATTCGACCGATCCGAGCAGCTCGGACATGAACAGGCAGGCCTCGTGATGCCGGTGGATCCGCGTGGAGTACTCGAGGTCGCGTTGAACGTCGGCTTTCCAGCCCGCGGATTCCCCGAAGGTGGGAACGTAGGTTTGCCTCTGCCGGATGTCGACCTTGCCGTGCTCATTGACATGAGCAGCAATAAGCTCATGCGCGTACTCGCCATGCTGGAACCACTGAGATAGGCCGGGTGTCGCTTCGGCTCGCGCGATCGCCTCCATCGGCGAGGTCGCGGCGGGCACGTTGACGGTCACGCGGACGAGCCCATAGACCTGGACGCGATAGCCGTGTTCTGCGGTGCCGATCGAAACAGGCGACGACTGAGATGGATGAATCGCTTGCATGCTGAACTCCATGATGAATCGACGAGCACGCCCCCTGACGGGTTGGCGTGACCCGTCAGGGGTGGACCAGAAGAGAGGGTGGTTGCGAGGCCTGGGAAGACCGCGCAACGACAAACAACATGATTCGAGGGCGATCTGCTGCCGGACGCTACCCAGCAGCCAGTACCGATCGCATGCGCGCGGTGCCCACGCGCTGGATCAGCTTCCCGAGCTCGGCCCGGCCCGCGACGGCATAGTTGCCGGCGGCCGCGGCGATCGCGTCGTCAGACAGCTCACACACGCGCTTTCCGCTGTCGCGATGGGTTACCCCGATCGAGCTAGGAACAGGCAAGCGCGTAACGACGAAGCGAAATTGCACGCCTTCGATGTAGTGGGCGAAGGTGGCCAGCTGCACCGCCTTGATCGAGCGGGCGCCGTTCATGTCGGCGACCATGAAGGTTTGGATCATGTGAAGCTCCATGGAAGATGACGAGCTCGGCCCCTGCGGGAACGCGACCCGTCGGGTTGAGAGAAGGTGAAGCGCAAGGCAGACGAGGGACACCGGACAGTGAAGCGAAGTGGCTAGATGCGGACCTTGAGGAAATTGCGCAGGCGCTCCTTGAACCTCGACGTCGAGGCCTTGGGGCAATCCGGCCGAGTTGGCGCGGCCGCTTCAGGCTTGGCGTCACGGGCGCGAAGCTTGTTCGACCACCGGCCGGCCACGTGGGCCGGCGTCAGCCAAACAGATCGGCGCTCGTTGGCAAGCGAGTTCCCGTGGATCACCACGGCGGGGATGTCGAGCAGGCTCAGCTGCACGTAGGTCATGTGGACGCAGCGCAGATCGATGTCGACACAGGTGGCGTGCATGCAGGCGCGATAGTCCAAACCGGCTACGTTGGCCGCGTCTGCGAATGCGATGATCATGCCGCCGGCGCCGCACGCCGGATCCGACACCGTCACGAACTCCCGTGCTCGGATATCGGTGCCGTCGCCGACTTGCATTGTGGCCATCATTCGCGAGACGTTGTAGGGCGTGAAGAATTGCCCCGCGCGCGAACTGCCCAGCTCGAGGCGCATGTAGAGCGAGCCGAGGACATCGGCGAACTCGCCCATCTTGGAGAGGTCCAGAAACGCCAGCATGAGGTTCGCCAGCATCTCGGGGAAGGCGCGGATTTCGTCGGCCTGGTAGGGCTTGATGACCTCGAGATATCGCGCTTCGCGCGCTTCGAATTGCGAGAGATCCGCGCGATTGCTGATAGCCAGCGCCGCGCATTCAGTAAAGTCCGAAAATACCTGGTCGAGGCGGTGCCGCGGCTCGAAGGCGCGCAGCGTCTTCACGATACGGTCGATCGGATCCGGAGGCTTTGGACCGGAGCCCTCCCGCTTGCGGCGGGTGGGCCGATCGGTGGCATCGTCAGTCGACGTCTCGGGGGAGAAGGAAGGGGCGGGAAAGTCGAGCATAGTGTCCTCCGACCACCCCCGGGACCGGCCAGGTCCCGCAGGCGGCTGCAAGAGCTCGGGATGACGGAGAGATCAGAAGTCGATCCCGTTCAACACCTCGTTGATCTCGCGCAGCTTGTCAGTCGGTACGTCGATGCCGATGTAGCGCGGATCCGGGGCGCCCCCGGGGGTATCGTCAGCCTCCTGGCAGAGCTCGGAAATCAACTGCGCAAACCGGAAAAACGCCGGCGCCGCATTGAGGTACTTCATCTGCATGACCGAACCGTCGGGCTCGGGCTGCTCGTCGAGTTCCTCGATCCGGCTCAGCTGCAGCGGACCGTCGGCCCGGACGGGCTCGAAGGCATTCGAGAGGATCGGCATCTTGTCCGTGTCGTCGAGCAGGGTGCCGAGGTGGTAAGCACGCTCGACGAATTGCCGAGCCTGTTCCCGCGAGGCGGCCTGGACGCCGAGCACGAGGCGCTGCACGTACTCGTTTTCGATGGTGCAGGCGTGCCATGGTTGATGCGAGCGGAAAGACGGGAGGAATGAGAGACCGCCGCGGTTCGCAAAGTTCTTGAGCGGTTTGGAAAGGGAGGAGAGAATCGATTGCATCGTGTTGCTCCGATGGATCGACGGGCGTGGGATCCCCTGACGGGGACCAGCAACCCGTCAGGGGTGAGAAAGCCGGACGGCGGATGACGGCCGGCGAGGGGCAGCCCCAAGACTTCAGGACTGGATATGAAACAAGACAAAGGTTTTCAGCTGATCGAGGGCGATCGAGATACCTGGCTGACGTCAGAGATCTACGACCATCCCTTCGACCCGCAACGCTTCAAAAATCTGCTGCGAAGCTTGCAGCCGGCCGCTAACGCGAACCTGCGCCTGGTCGACCCATCCGCTTCACGCGACGACGAACTTCCTGATTGACCGCCGTGCTTGTGGGCCGCAGCGGGGGAGGAAGCTTCTGTTCGTTGGCGCGCAGCAGGGTTTCGAGCTCGAGCAGCTCTTCGTCGGTCGCCGCGCGCAGCCAGCTCATGAAGTCGACCCAGAACTCCTTGCGATCGGTCGTCATGGTCAGCCCCGCGATGCAATGCGCACGCCGGACTTCACGACGAACGCGGACCGACCTGGCGAGGCCAACTTCGCGAACGACGGCTTGTGGGCCGTCGAAGCGCGTGCAGGCTGGTGATGCAAACCACGAACGAGACCACCGATGAACCGCCCGAGCGCAAAGCCCATCCAGCCGAACAGCGACCGGCGGACCTTGCGACGTGCGGGTTCGTTGCGTTCGAACACGAGCGTCTTTCGCGCCTGGATGACCAGGCTCGCATGCTGTTCGCTCAGGGTGGGCATCGCGTCGGCCATCTCGAGGATGGCCTCAGCGGTGTCCGGGTCCGAGACGTCGGCGTACAGCTTTGCCCATTGCTGCTAAGAGACGGTTTCATAAAGACTTCTGAGTTCGCTGCAAGGTGTTCCAGCAGATCAAGCAGCAGCCGAGTTTGAG
>JAYFRU010000270.1:0-4905 GCA_040946965.1 Burkholderia sp.
GCGCGCTCGGCGTCGAGCACCCGAAGCTCAGGCAAGTGCTGCGCGACGATTTCCTCGATTACGCCGATCTCGACCTGATCGGTTTCGACGCCTGCATCTGGTGCTTGGGCGTGTCGCAATCGCAGGTTCGCCAGGATGCCTATGTGCGCATCACGCATGACTACGCGCTGGCTGCGGCGCGCGCGCTGTTCGCCACCAATCCGGCACTGCGCTTTTGCTTCCTGAGCGGGCGCGGCGCCGATCCGGACGAGCAGGCCCGCGCGCTGTACCGGCGCGTCAAGGGGCGCACCGAACGTTCCGCTGGGCGCCCTGGGCGGGAAGGTCTACGTGTTTCGTCCGGCCCATATCCGGCCGACCTCGATCAGCGGGCCGCGCCAGGACATCGGGCGCTGGCTCGCGCCGATCGGCACCGTCATCTCGTGGTTCGGCCCCGGCGCCAGCGTCGACTGCGAGCAACTCGCCAGCTGCCTGCTCGACGTCGCCAAGTACGGCGCACGCGAGACGCTGTTCGAGAATCTCGCGATCCGCAACTGGGGCACGGCCGAGGCGAGCGAGGGCCGGCCCGATGCCGCCGGCGGCCGGCGGGCCTGAGCCGCCTTTTCCCCCTCATCGCGATCGGCATCCGGCACCGCCTTCCCGGCGGGCGCCGCCGTCATTGCGTCGGATGCGTCCGGCGCCCGTCCCGTTTCCTGATTACCTCGCTTTCCCACACCAATCGCGACGCTCCAGCAGCGATTCCGGAACCGCATTATGCTGGCGGGCCAACGCTGCGGACCCGGCGGATTCATCCCATTTCCAGGAGCCCTCATGTCCGTTTCCCTGTATGACATCTCGATTCCCGTGCTGGTGCGCGGCCTGCGCACGCTGTCAAAGCTGCTCGACAAGGGCGAGGTCCATGTGCGCGAGCAGGGCCTCGATCCCGTGGCGCTGATCGGCACGCGCCTGTTCGAGGACATGCTGCCGCTGAGCAGCCAGGTGCAGATCGCCAGCGATGCGGCCAAGGGCTGCGTGGCGCGGCTCGCCGGCATCGAGATTCCCTCGTTCCCGGACAACGAGCAGAGCTTCGCCGAACTGCAGGAGCGGATCGCCAAGACAATCGCCTTCGCCGAATCGGTCGACGCGGCGAAGTTCGACGGCAGCGAGACGCACACCGTGAGCCTGCCGCTGCGCAGCGGCCCGATCGAGTTCACGGGCCTGAGCTATGTGACCCATTTCGTGCTGCCGAACTTCTATTTCCATGTGACGACGGCCTACGACATCATGCGTCACAAGGGCGTGCCGCTCAGCAAGCTGCACTACCTGAACCTGCGCTGATCGCCGACGCGAGGGCGGCGCGCACGCATGCGTCGCCCGATCCGCAAGGGGAGCGGCCGAGCGCATCCCACTCACCCGAATCAGGAAGATCCATGCTGAATACCCGCAAGCTGGGCCGCCAGGGCCTCGAAGTGTCCATGATCGGATTTGGCTGCATGGGCATGAGCCAGTCCTACGGCACGCCCGACGATGCCGAATCGATCGCCACCCTGCATCGCGCGATCGAGCTGGGCTGCACCTTCCTCGACACGGCCGAGGTCTACGGGCCCTATCGCAACGAGGAACTGCTCGGCCGGGCGCTGCAGGGACGGCGCGAGGCGGTGACGATCGCCACCAAGTTCGGCTTCCGGATCGGCGCCGACGGCCGCCCGGCCGGCACCGACAGCCGGCCCGAACATATCCGCGAGGTGGTCGAGGCCTCGCTCGCGCGGCTGCGTACCGACCACATCGACCTGCTCTACCAGCATCGCGTCGATCCGGCGGTGCCGGTCGAGGAGATGGCCGGCGCGGTGGGCGAACTGATCGCCGCCGGCAAGGTGCGCTACTTCGGCATGTCCGAGGCGGGCGAGGAGGCGATCCGGCGCGCTCACTCGGTGCAGCCCGTCTCGGCAGTGCAAAGCGAATACTCGATCTGGGAACGCAACCTGGAAGGCACGGTGCTGCCGGTGCTGCGCGAGCTCGGCATCGGCCTGGTGCCGTTCAGCCCGCTGGACCGTGGTTTCCTGACGGGCCAGGTGAAGTCGCGCGCCGAGATCGGCGAGGGCGACTATCGTGCCACCAGCGACCCGCGTTTCCAGGGCGACAACTTCGACGCCAACCTGCGTATCGCCGAGACTGTCCAGGCGATTGCGGCAGCGCGCGGCGTGAGCGCCGCGCAGGTAGCGCTGGCCTGGGTGCTGCGCGCCGGCGACGATGTGGTGCCGATTCCGGGCACCAAGCGCCGCGCCTATCTGGAAGACAATCTCGGCGCGGCGGCGCTGGTGTTGAGCGACGAGGAAATGGCGCGGCTCGACGCGGTGCTGGCCGAGATCGGCGTGGCCGGCGAGCGTTACCTGCCGGCAGGGCTGGCGCTGACCAATCGCTGAAGCTGAGCAGGCCGCGTGCCGCCTGCCGGCGCACGGTCATCCCGAACTCGAGCCGGCCGGGCAGTTCACAGGGCCGGAACGAGTCGGAAGCGGGCCGGCAATGGACCGAAAGCAGGTCGAAAGCGGGTCGAAGGCGTGGCTCGCGAGCCGGGCTCAAAAGCGGACCGTCGTGCCGCAAGCGCCGCCGGCCCAGCCATTGGTGCCGGCGCCGCTGCAGAACACGTCGCAGCCGCCCAGGCCCAGCAGCAGCGCGGCGGCCACCAGCCATCGCAGTCCTATCCTGACGGTGGGCATCCTGGTGATCCTTCCCTCGAAATCGAATGGAGAAATCGGCGCCTGGCATGGGCGACCGGACCATCCGATCGAGCATAACGGTTTTCCTCGAGACGCGATTTCGATAGTCGAGCATTTGCTCCAGAGGGCTGGCACTTGCCCAATCCCCTGTTAGAATCGCGAGGCCGCTTTGCCCTGAATTGCTCGAATGAGACTGCTTGACGCCCTGGTCGAACAACGTATCGCTGCCGCAGCCGCGCGCGGAGAGTTCGACGAACCCCCGGTCACCGATGCCCCGCTGGAGCTGGACGACGATTTGCGCGTCCCGGCCGAAGTGTGGATCGCCAACCGGATCCTGAAGACTGCCGGTTTCGTGCCGCCTGCGGTCGAGCAGTTGCAGGCCTTGTGCAACTTGCAGGACGAAATGCGCGCGGTCAGCGACCGTGCGACACGTTGCCGCCTGCAAGCCAAGATGCTCGCGCTCGATATGGCCCTCGAATCGCTGCGCGGCGACCCGCTGGTCGTGCCGCGCGAATACTGCCGCCGCATTGCCGAACGCCTGTCCGAGCGCGTGCTCGACGACGGCGCCGGCGAAGCGGGGACCGCGTGAACCTGCCTGCCTCCGCCGATCTCCCCGATCCATCCGATTTGCCCGATTTGTCCGACTTGTCCGACTTGTCCGTTTCCGCCGATCCGGCCGTCGAACGCGACCGGCGCTACATACGCATGGCGCTCGCTGCGGCCGAGCAAGCCCACGCGGCCGGCGAGGTGCCGGTCGGCGCGGTGATCGTGCGCGGCGACGAGGTGATCGCGCGCGGCTTCAATCATCCGATCGGCGGACACGATCCGTCCGCCCATGCCGAGATGGCGGCCCTGCGCGCGGCCGCCCAGGCGCTCGGCAACTATCGTCTGCCCGGCTGCGAACTGTATGTGACGCTCGAGCCCTGCCTGATGTGCTCGGGCGCGATCATGCATGCGCGCATCGCGCGCGTCGTCTACGGCGCGCCGCACCCGAAGACGGGCGCCTGCGGCGGCGTGGTCGATGCCTTCGCCAACCCGCAGCTGAACCATCACACCAGCGTGACGGGCGGCGTGCTCGCCGCCGAATGCGGCGATGCGCTGCGCGCCTTCTTTGCCGAGCGCCGTCGCGCGGCCCGCGATGCGCGGCGCGCGGCGAACGCCGCCTCGGCGCTGCCCGGCGCTGGCGACGAAACGGCGGACTCGGCCGCCTCATTGCCCGATTCCGACGGCCTGCGGCCCGCGAACTGAACCAGTCGCCGTGACGCGGTTCTAATCGGGCTGACCCCATTACCGATACGCGACCGATGGCCCATTCTCCACTCAAGCCGCGCAGCATCCGTCTGCTCGGCCCTTCCGGCTACCCTCACGATCCCGCCGCGATCCGCCGCGCGCTCGAGCGCTTCGGCGCGCAAGGTCACCAGGTGCAGAACGTCGAGGCGACCGAGCGCCGCCATCTGCGCTTCGCTGGCAGCGACGCCGAGCGCGCGGCCGACCTGAACCGCCTGGCCGATCGCTCGCAGCCCTTGCCCGACATCGGCCTGGCGGTGCGCGGCGGTTACGGCGCCGCGCGCATCCTGCCGCATCTCGACTACCGCAGGCTCGAACGCCTGCACGATCAGCCGATCGCGCTGTGCGGCCACAGCGACTTCACCGCGATCCAGCTCGCGTTGCTCGCCAGGTCGGGCGTCAAGAGCTTCGGCGGCCCGATGCTGTCGGCCGACTTCGGCGCCGAGACGCCGAGCGAATTCACTATGGCGCAATTCTGGTCGACGCTCTCCCAGCCCTCGACCACGATCCTCTCCGAGGTGCCGCAGCAGCAGTCGGTCAAGGTCTCGGGCACGCTGTGGGGCGGCAACCTGGCGATCCTGGCCTCGCTGGCCGGCACGCCCTACATGCCGCGCATCGAGGGCGGCATCCTGTTCATCGAGGACGTCAACGAACAGCCGTTCCGCATCGAGCGGATGATCTACACGCTGCATTTCGCGGGCCTGCTGGCGAGCCAGCAAGCGATCGTGTTCGGCCAGTTCACCGGTGCGCGCGCCTTCGACTACGACAACGGCTACGACATGCAGGCCGTGATCGAGCAGGTGCGCGAGGTGGTCGGCATCCCGGTGATCACGGGGCTGCAGTTCGGCCACGTGCCCGACATGGTGAGCCTGCCGGTTGGCGGCCAGGCGCAACTGGTCGCCAACGAGCATGGTTTCCGGCTCAC
>JAYFRU010000271.1:0-4895 GCA_040946965.1 Burkholderia sp.
TTCCGTGAGCTGCCTTCTATAACGTCCTCAGCTACGCCAGCGATGACCGCCGAGCCGAATAAATCAGCGTTTCCCTACCCACGGCTTCAGTCGACGATCCGCATCGAGAAATCGGTGGCGCGCACATCCTTGGTCAGCGCGCCGATCGAGATCCGGTCGACGCCGGTCGAGGCGATATCGCGCACGGTTTCGGCATTCACGCCGCCCGACACCTCGAGCACGGCCCGCCCGCCGGCCACGCGCACCGCCTCGCGCATCATCTCGAAGCTGAAATTGTCGAGCAACACCGATTTCGCGCTATGCGCGAGCGCCGTGTCGAGCTGGGCCAGCGTCTCCACCTCGACCTGCACCGGCACGCCCGCCTCGAGTGCGAAGGCCGCGTCGAGCGCCTCGCCGACTCCGCCCGCCGCGGCGATATGGTTCTCCTTGATCAGGATGCCGTCGTACAGGGCCAGGCGCTGGTTCGCGCCGCCGCCGACGCGCACCGCGTACTTCTGCGCAAGCCGCAGGCCCGGCAGCGTCTTGCGCGTGTCGAGGATGCGCGCGCGGTGGCCGTCGGTCAGCGCAACGTAGCGGCGCGTCGCGCTGGCCACGCCCGAGAGCAGCTGCAGGAAATTCAGGCCGTTGCGCTCGGCCGTCAGCAGCGAGCGCGCCGGGCCCCGCAATTCGCAGACGGTGGTGTCGGCCCGCATCGGCTCGCCTTCGCGATAGGACCAGTTGGCCTCGATGGCCGGGTCGACCGAGCGCATCACGGCCTCGAACCAGGGCACGCCGCACAGCACCGCATCCTCGCGCACGATGATGCGCGCGCGACGCGCCGGGCCGTCCGGCACCAGGCGGCCGGTCTGGTCGCCGCTGCCGACATCCTCGGCGATCGTATCGGCGACGTTGCGCGCGATCGCCGCCTCGAAGGCCGCGCCGTATTCACGGACGATGTCCTGGTAGATCGGGGATACCGCCATGCTCATGCCGCCCCCACGTTCGAG
This sequence comes from Burkholderia sp., assembly GCA_040946965.1. Lineage (GTDB taxonomy): Bacteria > Pseudomonadota > Gammaproteobacteria > Burkholderiales > Burkholderiaceae > Burkholderia. Next base: position 987 of record JAYFRU010000271.1, read on the forward strand.
AACAGCTGCGCATCGCGCTGCAAGTCGCCGCTGGCCTGCACGCGACGCTTGTGCTGCGCCGCGAACTCGAGCATGCGGTCGATCGGCAGCCGCGCGCGCTCGCCGATCGCGCGATCGACGAAGATCTCGTTGTGGCCGCGCTCCAGCACCTCGGCCAGGTTCGCCAGGCCGTGCATCGCCATCCAGGGGCAATGCGCGCAGCTCTTGCAGGTGGCGCTGTTGCCAGCCGTCGGCGCGGCGATGAAGGTCTTGCCGGGCGCCGCCAGTTGCATCTTGTGCAGGATGCCGAGGTCGGTCGCGACGATGAAGCGTTGCGCGTCGAGCTTGACGGCCGCGTCGATCAGCTGAGTGGTCGAACCGACCACGTCGGCCAGCGCCACCACGTTCTCGGGCGACTCCGGGTGCACCAGCACCTTCGCGTCCGGGTGCTCGGTGCGCAGCAGGTCGAGCTCAATGCCCTTGAATTCGTCGTGCACCAGGCAGGAGCCCTGCCACATCAACATGTCGGCGCCGGTTTTCTTCTGGATATAGCTGCCGAGATGGCGGTCCGGTGCCCAGATCAGCTTCTCGCCGCGAGCATGCAGGTCGGCCACGATCTCCAGGCCGATCGAGGAGGTGACCATCCAGTCCGCGCGCGCCTTCACGGCAGCGCTGGTGTTCGCATACACCACCACCTTGCGATCGGGATGCGCATCGCAGAAGGCCGAGAATTCGTCGACCGGGCAGCCGAGATCGAGCGAGCAGGTGGCATCGAGATCGGGCATCAGGATGCGCTTGTCCGGGCTCAGGATCTTCGCCGTCTCGCCCATGAAGCGCACGCCGGCCACCATCAGCGTCTGCGCCGCGTGATCGCGGCCGAAGCGGGCCATCTCGAGCGAGTCGGCCACGCAGCCGCCCGTCTCGTCGGCCAGCTCCTGCAATTCAGCATCGACATAATAGTGGGCGACGAGCACGGCCTTCTCGCACACGAGCAGCGCCTTGATCCGCGCCTTGAGCGCCTCGCGCTCCACTGCGGACGGGCTGTCGGGCACCTTGGCCCACGCCTGCCCGACGCCGCACAGGGCACCCGGCCGGTCGTATTCGACGGGTTTGATCGCGGCTTGCATCTTCCTCTCCTCTGCTCCTTCGCGCTGCCGGTCGGCCGCCGCGCAAAAGCGGCGGCACAAACGAAAAAACCCCGCCAGCGCGGGGTTTGTGACGTTCCGAAATTCTAATCGATTTCAGATCAGGCGTAGCGGCGCAGACGCGTCGCGAACTCCTGCAACGCCTTGATGCCGCTTTGTTCGGCACGATGGCACCAGTCCTGCAATTGGACCAGCAGCTGTTCGCGCGAGGCGTTCGACCGATCCCACATCGAGGCCAGGTCCTTGCGCAGCTGGAAGTAGGTATGCATCTTCTGGCTGTTGGCGAAGATCTCGGGCAGCAGCCGCTTCTGCGGTTCGTTCAGGCCCTCTTCGTCCTTGTGGAACCAGGAACGGGCGCCGCGCAGCAACTGGTACTTCTCGCTCGAGCCGAGCTCCTTCAGGTGCGCGAGCTCCTGACGGTAGGCGCGCTTCAGTGCTTTGCCGTAGTTCGCCATCACTTCGTAGCGGTTCGACAGCACGGCCTGCAGCGTTTCCTGGTCGAGCACGGCCTTGCGTGGGACGAGGCGCGGCGTGGGCGCGATCTTCTTGACCTTGGCGAGCTTGAACGCCGACAGGATGCGGATGTACATCCAGCCGATGTCGAACTCGTACCACTTGTTCGAGAACTTCGCCGAGGTGGCGAAGGTGTGGTGGTTGTTGTGCATTTCCTCGCCGCCGATCACGATGCCCCAGGGAATCAGGTTCGTGCTCGCATCGGCCGAGTTGAAGTTGCGGTAGCCCCAGAAATGCGCCAAGCCGTTGACCACGCCGGCCGCCCAGAAGGGGATCCAGATCATCTGCACGGCCCAGACCGACAGGCCGACGATGCCGAACAGCGCGACGTCGATCACCATCATCATGCTCACGCCGAGGATCGTGTACTTCGAGTAGATGTTGCGCTCGATCCAGTCGTTCGGCGTGCCGTGGCTGAACTTGCGCAGCGTTTCCTCGTTCTTGGCTTCGGCGCGGTAGAGCTCGGCGCCTTCGAGCAGCACCTTCCAGATGCCGCGCGTTTGCGGGCTGTGCGGATCCTCTTCGGTCTCGCACTTGGCGTGGTGCTTGCGGTGGATGGCTGCCCACTGGCCGGTCAGCATGCCGGTGGACATCCACAGCCACAGCCGGAAGAAATGGCTGACGGCCGGGTGCAGGTAGAGCGCGCGGTGCGCCTGACAGCGGTGGAGGTAGATGGTGACGGCGACGATCGTGACGTGCGTGGCCACAAGTGTAAACAGCACGATCTGCCACCATGAGAGGTGCAGCAGCCCGTGGGCCAAGAAGTCGAGCACAGAATTCAGCAAGGCAGGTTACCTGTAATTCAGTCAGAGACGGCGCCGATCAGGACCACGCGCCGACGTCATAAAAATGAAAGCATACCGCGTGTGGGCGAAATTTTACTATATCCGTTCCGGGCAACTGTCAAAAATGAATGATTGTTGCTACGGCGCAAGGGGATTCTGGTCCAGAACCGGACTAGTCCGGCGAAGCGGTCCATTCGCGGCCCGATATATAAAAAGGGGCCTGTTTCAGGCCATCGGAGACTGCTCCGATCGCGCCCCATTCACCTCGATTTCGCCGCTCGCCGCCGGGCCCGGCCCGACGATGCGCAGCCCGCGCTGCGGCAGCGGCACCGACACGCCGTGCTCGCCGAACAGCCGCCACAGCTTGCGGTTCACCGCCGAGCGCACGCCCGAGGTGCCGCGTGCGGCGTCCGCGCGATCCAGAAGCCCAGCTCGAGCTCGATGCCGCCGGTCCCGAAGCCCACCAGGTAGGGCGCGGGGGCCGGCTCCTCGAGCACCCGGTCGATGTCCTTCGCGGCCCTCGGCCAGCAGCGCCAGCGCCGCCTCCACATCACTGCTGTAGGCGATGCGCACCGCCACCTTGGCGTAGCCGCGGGTCTGGAACGAGGACTGGTTCTGCACCACGTCGGTGATCAGCTTCTCGTTCGGGATCAGCGTCTCGTAGCCGTCCAGGCCGCGCACCACCGTGTAGCGCGTGCGGATCTGGGTGACGATGCCCTGCAGGCCGCCCACGTCGATCGCGTCGCCGAGCCTCAGCGAACGGTCCAGCAGGATGATGAAACCCGAGACGTAGTTGCTGGCGATTTTCTGCAGGCCGAAACCGAACCCCACGCCGAGCGTGCCGCCGAACACGCCGAGCACGGTCACGTCGATGCCGACCGCGAGAGCCCGATCAGCACCGCGGCCACCACCAGCAGCGCGCGGCCGACCCGCGACAGCACCACCTTCAGGTTGGCGTCGAGCGTCGCGGCACGCGACAGGCGGTCCTCCAGCAGCGAGCCGAGCCACATCGCCACCACCAGGGTCACGCAGATCCACAGGCAGCCCGACAGCAACGAGAGCAGGCTCAGGTGGGCGCTGCCGACATGGAAGCGCACCTCGTCGAGCCCCCGGCGGTCGGTCAAATTCCCCCGGGTGTGGTCACTTCAAACTCCCCCACCTAACGACCGCCGGCTGAGCTGCTGAGCCAAGGCGAATCGTGTCGCAGGACGTCTATCTTCGTCTCCTTCGATCAGGAAGGAGTTCAGGGAGTGAACGACTTGAAGCCGCATCTGCAAAGCACCGTATTCACGTCACTCGAACGCCAGAAGAGCCAGCGCCAGATTCAGCGGCTCACGGGTATCGACCGCAAGACGATCCGTCGCTATCAGGCGATCTTCGAGTCGCAGAAGACCGCAGTGGCAAGAGCTGTCGTTGAAAGTGGTGTACGCGGCGTAGGGAGGAGGCAGGAGAAGGCGGTGGCGATTGAAGGAGAATGTTGCCGCTCA
>JAYFRU010000272.1:0-4887 GCA_040946965.1 Burkholderia sp.
CTGCTCGAACAGGCCGTAGGGGCTGTTCCAGTCACCTACCGTCAGATGGTGCAACGGCCACCAAAGCCAGCTCAATTATCATAATGCGGGATGATGGAGCTAAATGGATAGCCCTTCTATGTAACCGGATCCGATACATGAGCATCGCAATCAAAGCTGTAGAGATTTATGCAGGACGGCACCCGCGACCGTCACATGTGGCGATTACGCAGGCGGCAGAGATGCTAGGGAGGGACAGGTGTACCGTATCCGCCATGCTTGGCCGGTACAAGATTCCCCTGAACGCGTGCGGACAAATACCGATAGAGTCCGTCGACAGACTGCTCACAAATTGCACATAATTGCTCGAAAGTTTTATGGGGTGGTCGAGGCGTTGCCGGCCTCCGGCACCCCGGTGCTGGTCACGCCGGTGGGCGGCCTGCCCGAGGCGGTCTCGAGGCTGTCCGAGGAGCTGTGCTGAGCGGCACCGGCACTGTGGCGATCGCGCAAGGGCCTGGAAGGCGCGCCCTCGGGCACGCTCAGGCTGCCCGATGCCGAGGCTTGCCGGCGTTACGCGCGCGAAAACTTCGACAATGCGGTGATCGCCCGCCGCGTGGCGCAGGTCTACGAGGAAGCGATTCGCGCGGCCTGAGGCAGGCGACGACGCGGGACCGGCAGCGCTGAAAAACGGCGCGGGTGCCATCGGGGGCCCGCGCCGTTCGCGTTCAGTGGCGGCCGGCCCGCCACTGGCCGGGCGCGACCCCCGAAGCGCCGCGTGAAGGCATGCGTGAGCGCGCTCTGGTCGGCGAAACCGACGTCGGCGGCGATCTCGGCCAGCGCGCGCGAGGGCTGGGCCAGCAGCAGCACGGCGGTATCGAGCCGCAGCTTGAGCAGGTACTGGTGGGGTGTCTCGCCGAAGGCATCGACGAACAATTGATGGAAGCGCCGCATGCCGAGGCCGCAATGCGCGGCCAGGTCGGCCACGCGCAGCGGCTCGGCGAGCCGCGTGCGCACCCAGCGGTCGATGCGCGCGAAATCGAGGCGGGCCGCGTCGCCGGCGGGCGAGGGCGCGTCCTCGAGCAAGGCCTCGCAGAGCCGCGCGGCCGCCTGCCAGTGCAGCGCGCGCGGCCAGCCGCGCCAGCTCGTCGACCAGGCTGCCCAGCGCGGGCGCCACCGCGAACGGCCGGCCGTGCTCGAACAGCTGCTCGGGCACCGCCAGCGAGGCGATCGGCAGGTCGAGCACGAGCTGGTGATTGGGGCCGAGCCCGGCATAGTCGTGCCGCGCGCCGGCCGGGATCAGCCAGGCATGGCGGCCGTCGATGCGCTCGGCCACGCCGTCGATCGACATCAGCATCTGCCTGTCGACACCCAGCACGACCTGGTGGAAGTCGTGCACGTCGGAGGCCTCGGCGCGCTCATAGGCACGCAGCGAGATCGACGGGGCGGCGGGACGGGTATTCATCGGCAGGAAGACAGACGGAACCGGGCGGTGGGCGCGAGCCGGCGCATGAGAGCCGGCCGCGCGCCCCGCCCGCGGCCTCAGACGGCCAGCAGCTCGACCTCGAACACCAGGGTGGCGTTCGGCGGAATCACGCCGCCCGTGCCGCGCGGGCCGTAGCCGAGTTCGGCCGGGATCGTCAGGCGGCGCGTGCCGCCGACCTTCATGCCCTGCACGCCCTGGTCCCAGCCCTTGATGACCATGCCGCCGCCGAGCACGAACACGAACGGGTCGTTGCGATCCTTGCTCGAGTCGAACTTCTGGCCATCGGTCAGCCAGCCTGTGTAGTGGACCGTGACGGACTTGCCGGCAACGGCTTCGGCACCCGAGCCTTCGGTCAGGTCTTCGTACTTGAGGCCGGTTTCGGTGGTAACGACAGTCATCTGCAACTCCTGAATTGAACGGACAACCCACTATTGTAGGGGAGCCGGCCGGGCAGCGGTCGGCGCGCCCCGGCGGCGCGTCTCAGGGCAGGCTCGAATCGACGCGCGGCTCGGCGTCGTTGGTGTCGAAGCGCTCGCCGAAGCGGGTCGGCACCGCGGTGCGCGGATGCGGGCCGCCGGCGAGACCCTCGGCTGCGGCGCGATCGACCAGCGCGAAGGCCTCCGACATCATGCCCCGCACGTCCTGGCGCAGCATCGTCACGTCGAAGGGCAGGTGCACCGCGAACGGATCCCAGTCGAAGCAGCCGACCACGGCGCGCTGCCATTCGGCTAGCGGCAGGTCGGCCGCATATTGCACCAGACCCTCGAAGGCGGTGATCGAGTTCATCAGCATGCCGGCAGGCAGGCGGCCGAGCCGCGCCACGCGCCGCGCCAGCGCCTCGCGCGTGGCGGCCGGGCCGTAGCCGCAGCACTCGATCGCGTCCTCGGCCGGGGCTGGCAGGCCGCGCGCCGCGAAGGCGTCGCGAAACCCGGCGATCCGCATCTCGGTGGCGTATTCATGGGCGATGCCGCCCAGCAGGATCAGCTCGCCGGGCGCCGCGCCGCGCGCGAGCACCTTGTCGAGCAGCATGCCGGTCAGCGTGCTGGCGCCGTGGCGGTTGTCCGAGACCACCGAGGGCGCGCCCTCGCCGGGCAGGTCGAGATTGACCGAGGGCACGCCGGCATCGGCGCACAGCGCGTTGAGCGGCCCCGGATCGCGCACCCCGGCGATGAACAGCAGCTCGACGCGCTGCGACAGCAGGGTCTTGGTCACGTTCAGCTCGACCGCCGGATCGCGCTTGGTGCCCACCACGATCGGGCACAGCGCGCGGCCCTTGGCGCGCTCCTCGAAGGTTTCGGCCAGCCCCGCGAAGAAGCGGTTGCGGTAGTGCGGGATGATCATCCCGGCCAGCCCCGAGCGCGACAGCCGGAGCCCGCGCGCGCTCTGGTTGACGTGGTAGCCGAGCGCGCTCGCGCACTCGAGGATGCGGCGCGCCGTGTCCTCCTTGATGCGGTAGCGCGCCCAGTTGCCGTTCAGCACCATGCTGACCGTCGAGGTGGACGAGCCGGTGGCCCGGGCGATGTCGTAGATGGTCGATTTCTTGCCGCTGGATGTGGAGTTCATTGGTCGTCCCGTCGCGCGCCCGCCTCGGAATCCTGGCGGGGCGGGGGCGGGCCGCTCCGCTTGCCATTATCAGGGTTTTCCCATGCTTCCCGTTGGCACTGAATGGATTCAGCATACGCGAACTTTCGCTGCTGAATGGATTTAGCAACTAAAAACGAACTGTAAGAATGCCGCTTGCCGGCCCCTCGGCACGGCAGCGGCCCTCACTGGAACGGGAGGAGACATGGTTGGCAACTTGATGCGCAGGTTCTGCGTGGGCATGACGGCATTCGCGCTGGCGACGGGCTTCGCGCTCGCCTCGCCGGACAAGCCGGTGATCGACGTGGTGGTGAAGGTCGGCGGCATCCCCTGGTTCAACGCGATGGAGGCCGGCATCAAGAAGCGCGCCGACCAGCTCGGCGTGAAGGCCTTCATGGTGGGCCCGACCAGCGCCGACCCGGCCCTGCAGGTGCGTGCCATCGAGGACCTGATCGCCCAGCACGTCGACGTGATCGGCGTGGTGCCGAACGACGCGCAGGTGCTCGAGCCGGTGCTGCAGCGGGCCCGCGCGGCCGGCATCAAGGTGATCACGCACGAGTCGCCGCAGCAGAAGAACGCCGACTGGGATTTCGAACTGGTTTCGGCCAAGGGTTTCGGCGAGGCCTATGCCAAGCGGCTCGCCGGCCTGGTGGGCGGCAAGGGCGAGTACGCGGTGTTCGTCGGCTCGCTGACGGTGCCGCTGCACAACGCCTGGGCCAACGCGGCGATCACCTGGCTGAAGGCCAACGCTCCGGGCATGACCCTGGTGGGCGACCGCTACGGCGTGGCCGAGAACGTCGATGCCTCGCGCCAGACCGCGCTGGACCTGATGTGCGCCCACCCGAACCTGCGCGCGATCCTGGCCTTCGGCAGCCAGGGGCCGATCGGCGCGGCGCGCGCGGTGGCCGAGCGCGAGCAGAAGGGCAAGGTGATCGTGCTCGGGCGTTCTCGCCGGGGCAGGGCCGGAGCCTGGTGCATGACGGCGTGCTGACGGGCGGCTACATGTGGAATCCCGCGCAGGCCGGCGAGGTGTTCGTCACGCTCGGCACGATGCTCGCCAAGGGCCAGCCGATCAAGGACGGCATGACGACCCCGGGCCTCGGCGTGGTGCATCCGAGCGGCCACAACCTGAAGTTGGTCGATCTCAACGACAAGACCGTCGACGATCTCGCCAAGCTCGGCCCCTGAAGTGTGACGACGCGCGAGGCGGCCCCGCCTCGCGCGCGGATCGTGTACTGGAGATTCGTGCCATGAATCCAGCTTCCCCCCGGCCGGCCGCGGCCGGTACCGGTGCGGCGCCCACCGCTGCGGCGGCGCTGCCGCTACTGCAACTGGAGAACGTCTCGAAGACCTTCGGCGGCGTGAAGGCGCTGCAGCAGGTGAGCTTCGAGGTGCTGCCGGGCGAGATGCTGTGCCTGGCCGGCGAGAACGGTTGCGGCAAGAGCACCCTGATCAAGATCGTCAGCGGCGTCTACCAGCCCGAGCCGGGCTCGCGGATGCGCTTCGACGGCGAGTCGATCGAGGCGCTCGATCCGGCCGGCGCGGGCCGGCTCGGCATCCAGGTGATCTGGCAGGACCTCGCGCTGTTTCCCGAGATGACGGTGGCCGAGAACATCGCCTTCGAGCAGAGCCTCGGCGAGCTGCTGCGCTGGGTCGACTACGGCCGCATGCAGGCCTCGGCGCGCCGCATCCTGGAGCGGCTCGGCGTCGAGCTCGACCTGGAGCGCCCGGTGCGCAAGCTGCCGATCGCGCAGCGGCAGATCGTGGTGCGGCGGCTCCGGTTTTTCTAGACACGGATTTGGGGTAAAACCCATCATCCAAACTGGAGTCTGAGATGCTGAAGA
>JAYFRU010000273.1:0-4881 GCA_040946965.1 Burkholderia sp.
GGCCGCGTCATCGCGCGGCGCGTCGGCGGCGGCCGGCAGCTGCCCGACCGGCCGCAGCGCCGATGCGGACCGCGCGGCCAGCGCCGGCGGCGCTTCGCCGCGCTGGCGGATCACGCCGTCGCTCGCGGCCACCACGATCTGCTGGCCCAGCGCGTGCTGATCGCGGGCCGGGAACAGCACCGGGCCATAGCCCTCCTGCGAGAGCAGCGTGTGCCAGCGCTCGGGGAACAGCCCCGGACTGCCCGGAATGCGCCAGTGGCCGTCCTCCGCGAGCGACCAGCCATCGATCAGCCCGAACAGCACCGACGCGAAAATCGTCTTGGTGCTGATCTCGTTCATGATCAGGATGCCGTTGTTGCGCAGCGCGGCCTTCGCATTGCGCAAGGTGTTGCGCATGTTGCGCGTGGCATGCAACACGTTGGTGCCGATCACGATGTCGTAGCTGCCGGGATCGACGCCCTGCCCGGCGAGCGGCGCCTCGATGTCGAGAATCTGGTAGTGCAGATAGGGATAGGCATCGCCGTAGCGACGCTTCGCGTGGTGGAAAAACGCGCGCGACAGATCGGTGTACGCGTAGGCGTCGATGCGGTCGCGCCAGCGTTCGAGCGAGGGCAACACGGCCGAGGTCGTGCCGCCCGTGCCCGCGCCAACCTCCAGGATGCGGATGCGGGCCGCCGGATCGTGGCGCGCGCGCGCGCCGATGTAGATGTCGATCACGCCAGCCACGACGTCGTTGAAATAGTCGCAGACGCGATTGTCGCGATACAGTCCGGCGATCTTGTCCATCGAGCCGCCGGGGAACAGGATGTCGGTCACGCGCATCGCACCGCGCAGCACCGCGTGCAACTGCGACAGGCAGTCCTCGACCAGCACGGCGAGCGTGCGCGTTTCCGGCTGCGCGAGAAAGCGCGGCTGCGCGTCGCGCCACTCGGCCAGTACCCGCGCGTGCTCGACGCCGGCCCGCGCGCCGGGCGCGACACGCTCGCCGTCGAGCGCGAGATAGCCGTGCGCGGCCAGCACGCCGAGACTCTCGCGCCACCAGCGGTCGTACTTGTCGAGAATGCCGGCGCGCTCGCGCAGCTGTGCGGCGCCCGCTGGCGCGTCGGTCGGGCCGAAGAGGCCCAGCGCCTGCAACTGCGCGAACAGCAGGCGCACGATCCAGTCGTCGAGCTGACGGGTCAGTGGGTTCTCGCCGGGCGCGGCCGACGGATGGCGATAGGCAGCGATATCGTCGATCGCGGGCGGATGGCGGTCCGCCGCTTCGGCCACCCACTCGTCGTCGGCGTACTGCTCGATCCACTGCGGCTGCGTCGTGCGCGTCGCCGCGATCTGCGGCAACGCGCCGGCGAGCAGCGCCTTCAGCACGGGCAGCCCGAGCCCCGCATCGATGGGCCGGACGCCGCGCTGCTCGGCCAGCTTCTTCAACGCGGGGGCGATGCGCTCGCCGCCGCCGACGTTCCAGTAACCCCAGTTGACGACCTTGACCGGCCACGCGGAATCGAGCGCCAGACGACGCGCATAGGCGTCGCCGAACGCGCAGGCCGACGCATACGCGGTCATGCCGCCCGCCCGGCCGAACGCGGCCATCGACGACAGGAACGCGACGAAGTCGAGCGGCGTGTCGCGGAAACACTGCGCGACGCGCACCGCGACGTCGACCTTGGTCGACAGAATCTCGCGGAACAGCGCCTCCGACATCTGCTCGACCGGGCGATCGTAAGCGCCGAGCGTCGAGACGATCACGCCGTCGAGACGCCCATGGCGCGCCAGTACCGCGCGGCGCGCCGCGTCGAGTGCCTGCGCGTCGCGCGCATCGCCGCGCAGATACCCGGGCGCGTCGTCGGGCGCCGAGCGGCCGAGCCAGACCACGCGCGCGTCGTAGGCGTCGATCATCGCGCGCGTCCAGGCGCGCCCGAGGCCGCCCGCGCCGCCGATCACGAGGTAGACGCCCTGCCGCCGATACGGCTCGGCGGCCGTCCCCGCGAGATACAGCGGAACGAGCTTGCGCGTCAGCCATTCGCCTTCGCGCAGCGCGGCGCTGCCGTCCACCGGCGCGCGCCATGCCTGGGCGTCGGGCGCGGCGCCCGGCGCGTCGAGATCGAGCGCCGCGACGCGCCAGCGCGGAAATTCGCCGGCCAGGCTGCCGACGAAGCCGTGCACCGCAGCGTGGGTCGGATCGTGCGATTCACCGTCGTGCACCGCGAGCGCGCGCGCCGTGATCGCCGTGAGACCGAACGGCGCGTCGCCGTAGCCGTCCGCATGCAGCGCCTTCACGAGCTGGAACAGGCGCAGCACGCCGAGCCGCTGCGCGGCGATCGGCGCGTCGTCGCGCGCATCGGCGGGCGGCGGGGCGAACCAGATCAGGTGATCGAGCCGTCCGCCCGCGCCCCGCTTCCGCAGCTGCGCGAGCAGCGTCTCGACCGTGGCGTCGTCGGCCACGTCCCAGTCGAGCGCCGCGCGACAGTGCTCACGCACGGCGCGGCGCTGGGCGGCGTTGCCGCCGACGATCGCGACGCGCGCGTCGGCGGACGGCAACGCCGCATCCGCGCGTTCGGCGCGCACCACCCATACGGGGCGCAGCGTGGTCATGCCCGGCTCGGCGACGCCCGACGCAGCAACGCCCGATACGTCGCCGAGCGCCGTCGCGCGCTCGACGCTCACCTCCATCGCGATGACGCGCGGCGTCTCGCCGCACCGCGACGCCGGGTCCGCGACCGAGGCGTCCGCCGTCGTCGCGCCCGCGCGATCCGGGCCGACCGGCTGCGCCGGCGCATCACGTCCGGGCGCGGCCGAATCGATATCGACCCAGTAGCGCTGTTTCGCGAACGGGTAGCCCGGCAACGCGATCCGCCGGGGCGCGCCAGCACGATAGAGGCGGGAGAAATCGACCGCGTATCCGCTCACCCACAGCGGCAGCAGCTTCTCGAACAGGCCCGCGTCGAGCCATTGGTCGACGGTCACGCCAAATGCCGCGTCGTCGACGAGCGTGCGCAGCACCGCGCTGCCCCGTTCGACGCGACCGTGACACATCAGCGGCCGCCCTTCGCCGGCGAGCCAGGCGCGCAGCCGGTCCGCCAGCGCGTCGAGCGACGACGCGACGAACGCGAGCCGTTCGTCCATCGCCTCGCGCCCGGCCTGCAGGGTATGGGCGATCTCGTGCAGATCCGGCGCGGACGCGGCGTCGCCTGCCACCGTCACGAACGCCAGGAGCTGCGCGGCGGCCTCGCGCAGGCGGTCCGCCTGCTTCGCGGACAGCACGATCACCGCGTCCGTCCGCGGGACGTCGCCCGAAGGTGCGCCGTCCCGCGCGTCGGATCGGTACTCCTCGATCACCAGATGGGCATTCGCGCCGCCCGCGCCGAACGAGGACAGGCCGGCCCGTCTCGGCAGTTCGCGGATCTCGTCATGGATGTCGGACATGGGACGTGACCAATGAGTAAGAGATTGCTGAAGCATGAAAGGCGTGCCGTCGAACGCGAGGTTCGGGTTCGGCGTCGCTGCGTGTAGGCTCGGCGCGAGCTGGCCGTGCCGCATCTGCAGCACGATCTTGCTGAGGCCGGCGATGCCCGCCGCCGCTTCGAGATGGCCGATGTTCGACTTGACCGAGCCGAGCCGGCAGAATCCCGTCGCGTCGGTATCGGCGCGAAACGCGCGCGTCAGCCCCGCCAACTCGATCGGATCGCCGAGCGCGGTACCCGTGCCGTGCGCCTCGACGTAGCCGAGATCGCGCGCGTCGAGGCCCGCGCGACGCAGGCAGTCGCGGATCAGCGCGGCCTGTGCGTCGGGATTCGGCACGGTATAGCCGTTGGTCTTGCCGCCGTGATTGACCGCGCTGCCGACGATCACCGCGTGGATCGGATCGCCGTCGCGCACCGCGTCCGACAAACGCTTGAGCAGCACCGCGCCCACGCCCTCGCCCGGCACGAAACCGTTGCCGCCCGCGCCGAAGCTCCGGCACCGGCCGTCGCGCGACAGCATGTAGGCCGACGACAGCCCGACATAGGTCGACGCATGCAGGTACAGGTTCACGCCGCCCGCGATCGCCATCTCGCACTCACCGTGCCGGATGTGCTGGCAGGCCTCGTGAATCGCCGTCAACGACGACGAGCACATGGTGTCGATCGGCATGCTCGGACCGCTCAGATCGAGGCAGTACGAAACGCGGTTCGCGATCGACGCGAACGACGTATGCGGAAACAGCGCGTCGCCGCGCGCGCGCAGCGCCGGACCGTACAGTTCGAAGCCCGTCTTGGTAACGCCGACGAACACGCCCACCCGCCGCCGGCCCGCGTCGCCGAGCGTGGCGCGGGTGTAGCCGGCGTCCTCCATCGCATGCCACGCGCATTGCAGGAACAGCCGTTCCTGCGGGTCCATCGCGAGCGCCTCGCGCGGCGCGATGTTGAAGAACAAGGGATCGAAGTCGGCGAAGCCGTCGAGAAAGCCGCCCCACTTGCTGTAGCTCTTGCCCGTCGCCGCCGCGCGCGGCGGATCCTCGTCGTAGAAATGATGCAGCGACCAGCGCTCGGCCGGGATCTCGGTCACCGCGTCGCGGCCCGCCTTCAGGTTCTCCCAGAACGCAGCCAGATCGGGCGCCTGCGGATAGCGCCCGGCGATGCCGATGATCGCGATCGGCGCCTGGGTGGCCGACTCGTGCGCGTCGTCGACGCCGACGGATGCGGTCGGTTCCGCGCGCACCGGCGACGCGGCGACGTCGCGCGCACGGGACGTCGCGCAAGCGGCGGCCGTCGTCTCGGGGGGGGGGGGGGGGGGGGGGGGGGGGGGGGGGGGGGGGGGGGGGGGGGGGGGGGGGGGGGCGGCGGGGGCGGGGGGGGGGGGGGGGGGGGGGGGGGGGGGGGGGGGGGGGGGGGCGGGGGGGGCGGG
>JAYFRU010000274.1:0-4837 GCA_040946965.1 Burkholderia sp.
CGACTGGAGGGGCTGGACGGATGGTTGCGAAGGCGTTTGCGCTGCCTGATCTGGCGGCAGTGGAAGCGTCCCCGAACCCGAGAACGCAACATGATCGCACTGGGCCTACGCCTGGAGCGGGCATGGAAATCGAGCGTGAACGGCCGAGGGCCTTGGTGGAACGCCGGTTCTCACCATTTGAAGCAGGCGTTACCCAATGCCTACTTCGCCTCCAGAGCATTAACTGAACCGCCGTATGCGGAACCGCACGTACGGTGGTGTGAGAGGGCTGAGGGGGTAACCCCTCACCCTACTCGATCCGCGCGGGATTGATCGACCTGGCCCTGAGCCGCGAATGAGGGCGCGAACCGCTTGATTTCGCGGACTTCGGCACGATCTTCGGAACCGCCCTACAATAAAGGCTGGAGTTTTCTGGAGAGTTCGCAATGAACGCTGTCACCGAATCTGCGGTTACCACCGCCACCGAAATGCCGCTGTCCTTCGTCTTCACCGACTCGGCGGCCGACAAGGTCAAGCAACTGATCGACGAAGAGGGCAACCCCGAGCTGAAGCTGCGCGTGTTCGTGCAGGGCGGTGGCTGCTCCGGCTTCCAGTACGGCTTCACCTTTGACGAGGAAGTCAACGAGGACGACACCGTGATGGTCAAGAACGGCGTCCAGCTGCTGATCGACTCGATGAGCTACCAGTACCTGGTCGGCGCCGAGATCGACTACAAGGACGACCTGAACGGCGCGCAGTTCGTGATCAAGAACCCGAACGCGACCACCACCTGCGGTTGCGGTTCATCGTTCTCGGTCTGAGCTGGCTCGGCTGAGCAGCCCACGCGGGCACCCTCGCGGCGGCCCGTGCATGCAAAAACCCCACGCTGTGCGTGGGGTTTTTGTCGTTTCCGCGCAGTATTCGAACGAAGCGCTGCCCGCGACGAGGCTCAGCGCGGATAGAGCGCGTCGAGCACGCGTTCGCCAGCGGCGCCCGTCACGCCGGGGATATTACCGGCCAGGCGCGCCGTGAAGCGGTAAGCCAGCCAGGCGAAGGCGATCGCCTCGACCTGCTGCGGCGGCACGCCCAGCGCTGCGGTGGTGTCGAGCGAGGCGCTCACGCCGGCAGCGGCCAGCGCCTCGCCGAGCGCGCTCATCAGCACCGGGTGGCGTGCGCCGCCGCCGCACACGTAGACGGCCCGGCAATCGGGCGCATGCCGCGCGATCTCGCGCGCGACCGTGACGGCCGTCAGCGCGGTCAGGGTGGCCTGCACGTCCTCCGGGGCGACCTGGACGAAGGCCTGCAGGCGTGCCTCGAGCCGGTCCGGGTTGAACAGGTCGCGGCCGGTGCTCTTGGGCGGCGGCAGGTCGAAATAGGGCTCGGCGAGCAGGGCCGTATCGGTCTTGCCGCGCGCGGCGAAGCGGCCGCCTTCGTCGTAGGGCTTGCCGAGATGGCGCAGCGCCCAGGCGTCGAGCAGGGCATTGGCGGGCCCGCAATCGAAACCGCGCACGCCGGCACCGCCATGCGCGCCCTCGGCCGGCAGCAGCGTGATGTTGCTGATGCCGCCGAGATTGCAGACAACGCGCGTTTCCTCGGGCGAGCCGAACAAGGTGGCGTGGAAGGCCGGCGCGAGCGGCGCGCCCTGGCCGTCGGCGGCGACGTCGCGGCTGCGGAAATCGGCGATCACGTCGAGGTGCGTGAGTTCGGCGAGCAGGGCCGGGTTGTTGGTCTGGCGCGTGTAGCCACGCTCGGGCCGGTGCCTGACGGTCTGGCCGTGCACGCCGATCGCGCGCACGTCGGCGGGGCCGAGATTGGCGGCGTGCTGCAGCTCGTGGCAGCACACCGCGTAGCGCGCGGCCAGCGCATTGGCAGCCATCGCTTCTCGCTCGATCTCGTCGTTGCCGCTCTGCTGCAGTGCGAACAGCGCCTCGCGCAGCGAATCGGCGAAACCGACGAAGGCCTCCGCCAACACGGCAGGCGGTTCGCCGGCCGCGAAGCGCACGGCGATGCCGTCGCAGCCGTCCATGCTGGTGCCGGACATCAGCCCGAAATAGACGCCATCGGCCGGATGGCCTGCCTGGGTGCGCTTGGCTGGATTGGGCGCCACGGTTTCGCTCCTGTCGTGATGCGCGCGGGCGACATGCCCGGCTGCGGGTGTCCCGATTATCCGCGCAAGCGGGCCCGCCGTTAAGCGATACCGGTCCGCACGCGAGTTATGGGAGAATCGCGGTTTTCCCGACTAACCTCGTTCCCGCCCCCGATGAGCCAAGATTCCCAAACGAAGCCGGCATTGCCGATCACGGACAGCGTGCGCGAAGCGCTCGCGATCACGAAACGCGGCGTCGACGAGCTGCTGATCGAGGACGAGTTCGCGCAGAAGCTGGCGCGCAGCGAGGCCAGCGGCACGCCGCTGCGGATCAAGCTGGGCCTGGATCCGACCGCGCCCGATATCCATATCGGCCACACCGTGGTGCTCAACAAGATGCGCCAGCTGCAGGACCTCGGCCATACGGTGATCTTCCTGATCGGCGATTTCACCTCGCTGATCGGCGACCCGTCCGGGCGTAACGCCACGCGCCCGCCGCTCACGCGCGAGCAGATCGAGTCCAACGCCAAGACCTATTTCGAGCAGGCCGCGCTGGTGCTCGATCGCGAGAAGACCGAGATCCGCTACAACAGCGAATGGTCGATGCCGCTGGGCGCCGACGGCATGATCAAGCTGGCCTCGCGCTACACGGTGGCGCGCATCCTCGAGCGCGAGGATTTCACCAAGCGCTTCCAGGGCGGCGTGCCGATCTCGATCCACGAATTCCTCTACCCGCTGATGCAGGGATACGACTCGGTCGCGCTCAACGCCGACCTCGAGCTCGGCGGCACCGACCAGAAATTCAACCTGCTGGTGGGCCGCGAGTTGCAGAAGCAGTACGGCCAGGAGCCGCAGTGCATCCTGACCATGCCGCTGCTCGAGGGCCTGGACGGCGTGGAGAAGATGTCGAAGTCCAAGGCCAACTACGTCGGCATCAGCGAGAAGCCCAACGACATGTTCGGCAAGCTGATGAGCATCTCGGACGTGCTGATGTGGCGTTACTTCGAACTGCTGTCGTTCCGACCGATGAGCGAGATCGCCGGGTTCAAGGCCGAGATCGAGGCGGGCCGCAACCCGCGCGACTTCAAGGTGCTGCTGGCGCAGGAGATCGTCGCGCGCTTCCACTCGCAGGCCGACGCCGAGCGCGCGCTGGAGGACTTCAACCACCGCGCCAAGGGCGGCGTGCCCGACGATATCCCGGCCGTCACGCTGGGCGGCGCGCCGCTCGCGATCGGCCAGTTGCTCAAGCAGGCGGGGCTGGTGCCCTCGACCAGCGAGGCGCTGCGCAACATCGAGCAGGGCGGCGTGAAGATCGACGGCGCCACGGTGTCCGACAAGGGCCTGCGGATCGAGGCCGGCGAGTACGTGGTGCAGGTCGGCAAACGCCGCTTCGCGCGCGTCACGCTCGGCGCATGATCGCGCTGATCCAGCGCGTGTGGCACGCCGAGGTGCGCGTGGGCGAGCGTATCACGGGCGAGATCGGCGTGGGCCTGCTCGCGCTGGTCTGTGCCGAGCGCGGCGACCACGAGGCTGCGGCCGACAAGCTGCTGACCAAGCTGCTCGGTTATCGCGTGTTCAGCGACGCGGCCGGCAAGATGAACCTGCCGGTCAGCAACCTCGACGGCGCGGGCCAGGCGGGCGGCCTGCTGCTGGTCTCGCAGTTCACGCTGGCGGCCGACACCAACAGCGGAATGCGGCCCAGCTTCACGCCGGCCGCGCCGCCCGAGGAGGGCGTGCGGCTGTTCTCGTACTTCGTCGAGGCCGCGCGTACGCGTCACCCGATCGTCGAGACCGGCGAGTTCGGCACCGACATGCAGGTCTCGCTCGTCAACGACGGCCCCGTCGCCTTCTGGCTGCAGGTGTGTCCGTCCTGAGGGCGGCGCAGCGACGGCCCGTTTCACGCTTCGCCACATCGATGACCACGCAAATCCTCTTCATCCGTCACGGCGAAACGCCGTGGAACCGCATCAAGCGCATCCAGGGGCATACCGACATCCCGCTCGCCGAGACCGGCGTCGCGCAGGCGGCGCGCCTGGCCGAGCGGCTCGCGCGCGAAGCCGGCGAAGGTGCACGGCTCGACGCGATCTATTCGAGCGACCTGCAGCGCGCGCGCCAGACCGCGCAGCCGAGCGCCGACGCGCTGGGCCTGCCGGTGGCCCTGAGCGAGGGGCTGCGCGAGCGCAACTACGGCGCTTTCCAGGGTCACGACAGCGGCGAGATCGCCGAGTTGTTTCCGGATGCCTATGCGCACTGGCAGACGCGCGACCCGGGTTTCGAGCCGGCGGGCGGCGAATCGCATCGCGCCTTTCATCACCGCGTGCTGGCCGCGATCGCGCCGATCGTGGCCGCGCATCCGGGCGGACGGATCGCGATCGTCACGCACGGCGGCGTGCTCGACTGCGTCTATCGCCGCGCGGCCTCGCTGCCGCTGGAGGCGCCGCGCCAGTACGCGCTGCTCAACACCAGCATCAACCTGGTCGAATTCGACGGCGGCGACACGCCGCTACTGCGTATCCTGCGCTGGGCCGATGTCGACCATCTCGGCGGCGAGAGCGACGACGACGGTTACCGCAAGGTGCTCTGAAGCGCGTCCATGAACGCCAACGGCCCCGCTCAGGCGGGGCCGTTGGCGTTTGGCGCGCGGCTTACTGGATGCCGTGGCGCGTCTTGTAGTCGAGCGTGTAGGCCAGCTTGCCCGTAAGAGACGGTTTCATAAAGACTTCTGAGTTCGCTGCAAGGTGTTCCAGCAGATCAAGCAGCAGCCGAGTTTGA
>JAYFRU010000275.1:0-4832 GCA_040946965.1 Burkholderia sp.
GAACGAAACTGGTACGCTGCTCAGCGGGCAGCATAATTGCCTCGGCTAAGGGATACGAAATTCGCGGGCAAGGCCAGGCGCGGTTAGGTGGCGTTTCCGGAAATGCGCTTAATCGCGGTGATTTTTTTATGCCCGTTTTTGTTTATTGAGTCGTTTTTATGAGCACCATTCCGTTGACCAAACGTGGCGCCGAACAACTCCGCAGTGAGTTGCAGCGCCTGAAATCGGTCGAGCGTCCGGCCGTGATCAATGCGATCGCCGAAGCGCGTGCGCAGGGCGATCTGTCCGAAAACGCCGAATACGACGCCGCCAAGGAAAAGCAGGGTTTCATCGAGGGCCGGATCGCCGAGATCGAGTCGAAGCTGTCGGCTGCCCAGGTGATCGACCCATCCGTGATCGACGCGGAAGGCCGCGTGGTATTCGGCGCTACCGTCAAACTCGAGGATCTCGGGTCGGGCGCCACAGTGAAGTACCAGATCGTCGGCGACGACGAAGCCGATATCGACCACGGCCTGATCTCGGTCAGCTCGCCGATTGCGCGCGCACTGATCGGCAAGTCCGAGGGCGACGTGGCCGCCGTGCAGGCGCCCAGCGGCGTGCGCGAATACGAGGTCATCTCGGTCAGCTACGTCTGAGTCCGGGGGCGTTCCGATGCGCCACGCACCGCGTTTGTTCCGTCTTCTCACGACCGTCTGGGTCGGCAGCCTGCTGACCATCGGCTATGCGGTTGCGCCGGTGCTGTTCGTCGCGCTCGATCGCGACAGCGCGGGCGGCGTGGCCGCGCGCCTGTTCCGGATCGAGGGGCTGATCGGCGTGGTCTGCGCCGTGCTGATGCTGCTGATCGCCAATGCGCGTGTGCGCGCGGGCGACACCGCCTACCGGCGTTCGCGCCTGCTGGCCGCCGCGATGCTGCTGTGCGTGCTGATCGGTTATTTCGCGCTCGAACCCTTCATAGATGTGATGCTCATGGCGGCGCAGGCGGCCGGCACCGACGTCGGCCATTCGGAATATGCGAGCCGCTTCGGGATGCTGCACGGCATTTCGAGCCTGTTCTACTTGGTCGAAAGCGCGCTGGGACTGTGGCTGGTCTGGAGCCTGCCGGTGGCGGGCGAGGGTCGCAGCGGCGCTTGAGCCGCGCTCGGGCGGCAGCCGAGTGCCGCGTGGTCGGGGGCCGGCGGGGCAGGTCCCCGTGCCGGCCGGCATCAGCCGATCACTTGTCGTTCTGGAACGGACGCTTCGCGCTCTGTTGACGCTTCTTGGCGCGCTTCACGGTACCGCCCGCAGTCACGCGCTCGTTGCCGCGCACCACCACCTTGGGGGCTCGCGGCTTGCGCACCGGGCTGGCGTCGGGCGAATGCTTGACGACCTTCACGGTGCGCGGGGCGCGACCTTTGGTCGCGGGCTCAGCAGCGGCGAGCTTGGCGGCTTCGCGAGCGCTCGGCAGGCCACGGCGGCCGCGAACCGGTGCCACCTCGGCCTGCTCGGGGCGCCAGATCACCAGCAGCTTGCCGATATGCTGGATCGGCGCGGCACTCAGGCGGTCGCAGATTTCGTCGTAGATCGCGATGCGGGCATCGCGTTCGTCGCCGAACACGCGGATCTTGATGAGCTGGTGCGCTGCCAGGTGGACCTTGATCTCGGCCAGCACGGCGTCGGTCGGGCCATCGTCGCCGATCAGCACGACCGGCTTCAGCGCATGGGCTTGTGAACGCAGCGCGGAGCGCTCGACGGGGGAAAGCGAAAGGGCAGGCATCGGAACTCTGGAATCGAATAGCACGGCGCGCCTGCGGGCGCGCGCGAAAACCACGTAAAATCGTGGCGTTACGCCTTCGAGGCGTCTGCCGCGCGAAAAAATAGACGCATATTATCCGCCAAAAGCCGGTGCCGACGAAACCATTGCGCGCCCGAGGTGCCCGGCGGGCCGCCGGAAGCCTCGTACCGAGGCGGCACTGTGGCATTTGGCAGACATTTTTCCCCTGCATGGCAAAGAATCGTTTCAATCAGTCGTGGCTGCACGACCATATCAATGACCCGTACGTGAAGCTGGCGCAGCGGGAGGGTTATCGCGCGCGCGCGGCCTACAAGCTCAAGGAAATCGACGACCAGGACAAGCTGATCCGTCCCGGAAAGGTGATCGTCGACCTGGGCGCGGCCCCGGGAAGCTGGAGCCAGTACGCGCGCAACAAGCTAGCCCAGGGCAAGCAACGCGACAGTCAGCGCGAGGGCGGGATCGACGGCATCATCATCGCGCTCGACATGCTGCCGATGGAACCGATCGCCGACGTGCACTTCATCCAGGGCGATTTCCGCGAGGACGAGGTGCTGCGCCAGCTCGAGGACGTGCTGGAAGGCCGCGTGGTGGACCTTGTAATTTCCGACATGGCCCCCAACCTGTCCGGCGTGACTCTGGCGGATGCGGCGCGGATCGCACATGTCTGCGACCTCGCGCTCGAATTCTCCCAGAACCATCTCAAACCAGATGGCGCCCTTTTAGTGAAGTGCTTTCACGGCAGTGGCTACAGCCAGATTGTCGAAAAGTTCAAGCATCAGTTCCTTACGGTCGCGCCGCGCAAGCCGAAAGCTTCGCGCGACAAATCCTCGGAGACATTTATTTTGGGTCGGCATCTGAAGCATCCGCGTTGACGGATGCGCAGCCGCCGCAGCCCGGCCGGGAGCCTTGCCGGTCATGGGGTTTGCCTATCGAAGCGTTTGGCGAACCTTATGGCGACGGGCTTCGGACTGGATTAGAATGCCATGGGAGTGCCGCAGGGAAACTGTAGGCACTCTTCTATGAGTGAAGGAGTGGTGCTTTGAACAACAATATGTTCTCGAAAGCGGCAGTGTGGCTCGTGATCGCACTGGTGCTGTTTACAGTGTTCAAGCAGTTCGACAAGCCCCGCGTCCAGGAAAGTGTGTCGTATTCGCAGTTCATGGACGACGCCAAGACCGGCAAGATCAAGAACGTGATCGTGCAGGGACGCAACCTCACCGTCACTCCTGCCGAAGGCCAGAAATACCAGATCGTGTCGCCCGGCGACATCTGGATGGTCGGCGACCTGATGAAGTACGGCGTCCAGGTGAGCGGCAAGGCCGACGACGAGCCCAACGCGCTCGTGTCCGCGCTCTACTACCTGGGGCCGACGCTGCTGATCATCGTGTTCTGGTTCTACATGATGAGGCAGATGCAGGGCGGCGGCAAAGGCGGTGCCTTCTCGTTCGGCAAATCGCGTGCGCGGCTGATCGACGAGAATAACAACGCCGTGAACTTCTCCGACGTCGCGGGCTGCGACGAAGCCAAGGAAGAAGTGTCCGAGCTGGTCGATTTCCTGCGTGATCCCCAGAAATTCCAGAAGCTGGGCGGGCGCATCCCGCGCGGCGTGCTGCTGGTCGGCCCTCCGGGTACCGGCAAGACGCTGCTGGCGCGCGCTATTGCCGGCGAGGCCAAGGTGCCGTTCTTCAGCATCTCGGGTTCGGACTTCGTTGAAATGTTCGTGGGCGTCGGCGCGGCTCGTGTGCGCGACATGTTCGAACAGGCCAAGAAGCATGCGCCCTGCATCGTGTTCATCGACGAAATCGACGCGGTCGGTCGCCATCGCGGTGCCGGCATGGGCGGTGGCAACGACGAGCGCGAGCAGACGCTGAACCAGATGCTGGTCGAGATGGACGGTTTCGAGGCCAACTCGGGCGTGATCGTGATCGCTGCCACCAACCGTTCCGACGTGCTCGACAAGGCGCTGCTGCGCCCGGGCCGTTTCGACCGCCAGGTCTATGTCGGCCTGCCCGACATCCGTGGTCGCGAGCAGATCATGCGCGTGCACCTGCGCAAGGTGCCGATTTCCAACGACGTCGACGCGGCCGTGCTGGCGCGCGGCACGCCGGGTTTCTCGGGCGCCGACCTGGCCAACCTGGTCAACGAGGCGGCGCTGTTCGCCGCGCGTCGCGGCAAGCGCATCGTCGAGATGCAGGACTTCGAGGACGCCAAGGACAAGATCTTCATGGGTCCGGAGCGCAAGTCGGCCGTGATCCGCGAGGAGGCCAAACGTGCCACGGCGTATCACGAAGCCGGCCACGCAGTGGTCGCGAAGCTGCTGCCGAAGGCCGACCCGGTCCACAAGGTCACCATCATCCCGCGCGGTCGCGCGCTGGGCGTGACCTGGCAGCTGCCGGAGCATGACAACGAGACCTACTCGAAGGACTACCTGCTCGACCGTCTCGCGATCCTGTTCGGCGGCCGCGTCGCCGAAGAGCTGTTCATGAACCTGATCAGCACCGGCGCCTCAGACGACTTCAACAAGGCGACGCAGACGGCACGCGCGATGGTGACGCGCTTCGGCATGACCGATGCGCTCGGGCCGATGGTTTATGCCGACGACGACAACGACGGCGGCCCGTTCGGCAAGGGCTTCACGCGTGTCATCTCGGAAGCCACGCAGCAGAAGGTAGACGCGGAAATCCGCCGCGTGATCGACGACCAGTACAGCTTGGCGCGTCGTCTGCTCGACGAGAACCGCGACAAGGTCGAGGCCATGACGGCCGCGCTGATGGAGTGGGAAACGATCGACGCCGACCAGATCAACGACATCATGGCGGGCCGCCCGCCGCGTTCGCCGAAGAGCAGCGGCAACGTGCCGCCGGCGAGTGATCGCTCGGATGGCGCCGGCGCCGAGGTCAAGCCGGGCAACGCGACCGCGCCGGCATAATCCTCTCGCGGGATTCCAATTGACGGGCTGGTGTGAATCACACCGGCCCGTTTTGTTTCTGTGCGCCCGGCTGGGCGCACACACTTGGAGGTGAAAGTCCTCTACACGCCCGACAAGGGGAAGTGTTAGCCA
>JAYFRU010000276.1:0-4811 GCA_040946965.1 Burkholderia sp.
TAACACTTCCCCTTGTCGGGCGTGTAGAGGACTTTCACCTCCAAGTGTGTGCGCCCAGCCGGGCGCACGGAAAAAGGGCAAGCCAGCTGGCTTGCCCTTTTTGCGTTTACTCGTTGCCGCCGCTACTGCCGTTACCGCTGCCGCCACCCGTCGGTCCGAGCGGCCGGCGGCGGCGCGTGACGATCACGGTGGGGCTGCCGCTGCGCTCGGACGGCGTGGACACGCCTTCGTGCGATTCGCGGGGGTAGTCGCGCGGCGCGTTGTACTCACGCGGAGCACCATATTCACGCGGTTCGCGGGGTTCACGCAGCTCGCGCGGGGGACAACCGCCTTCGCCGCAGCTTTCGCCACGCGATTCGCGCGAACCGCCATGCGAGCCGTAGGGGCTGTGGCCCCCGCCCTCGCGAGGCGGCCGGCCGCCGCCGTGCCCGCCATGACCGCCGCCACCGCCGGTGCGGGGGCCGCCGCGGCCGCCACCGCCGCCGGGGCGCGAACCGCCCATGTCGAGCTGGATCGTCGAGATCGCGCGTTTATAGATGCCTTGCAAACCGACGGGCGTGCGCAGCATCACCAGGTACTGGTCGAACGACTCGATGCAGCCCGTCAAGCGGATACCGTTGACGAGGTAGATTTCCACGCGCTTGCGTTCCTTGCGTGCTGCGTTGATGAAGTCGTTTTGCGGATGGGATTCTGCAGGATTGGCCATTGAGAAGCGGCTTGAGCCGGCGTCAGATGAGGGTTTTGCTTGGATGCGCCGCGCTATCTGGCGGAGCGCTTGAGCGGGATTCTACCCTGTTCGATTGAGAAGCGTGCGTGGACCTTTGTGTCGAACCGTTACCCACTATAGATGTTTTGGCGCGGGAAATGCGAGCCGGCCGGATGGCCAGGCGGCTTTGCACTCGAACGGGGAGTGGTGTGAAGCACCTCGCCGGAATCCCTGTCGCGCGCTGCACCTCGACGGTGCCGAGGAGCGATAAATGAGGTGTCGATGCGAAAAATCAAGGACTCGGCCCGTCGTGCAACGTGACGAACTGTCGCGGTAGGCTCTTCGGCGCAGAGGCGGACTGTGCAGGGCCGAGTGGCGGTGGCATTCCACCCGACCCTGTACAGGTGGCTGCGATCAGTATTTGTAGTC
This sequence comes from Burkholderia sp., assembly GCA_040946965.1. Taxonomy (GTDB): domain Bacteria; phylum Pseudomonadota; class Gammaproteobacteria; order Burkholderiales; family Burkholderiaceae; genus Burkholderia. Next base: position 1,136 of record JAYFRU010000276.1, read on the forward strand.
GGGGTTCTTCGGATCGAAGGCGGAATCGTCGAAGCTGGCCGGCGTGATCTTCTGGAATACGATCCGCTCGAAGATCCGGCCGTCGTTGTCATAGGACTCGACGGTGCGGAAATAGGGGTGGCGCAGGTCCAGGCCCAGCGTTTCCTTCTTGGCATAGAACTGCGGCCGGTCGGTAGTCGACGGCGTCTCGTAGGTCAGCGCCACCACGCGCACGCCGTCGATGGTCCTGGCTTCGACGCGGGTCGGCTTGCTCACGCCGGCGGCCTCGTATTTCCTGCCCTCGCTCAGATACAGTCCGGTCACGTACTCGGTGCCGAGATCGCGGATCGTGTGATTCGACTGCGCGCGCGCCAAGGTGCCCGTGATCGAGGTCCATAGCGGGATCTTGCCCAGCAGGCCGCCCAGATGGCCGTACATCTCATCTTTGCGCTTGGTCTCGTCGTAGATCGCTTCCTGGCCCGAGTGCGCGCCGTCCGGCAGCCATTTCGCGTAGATGCGCAGCGGTTCGCGCGTGATCTTCACGCTCATGTGATCGGGCTTGTCGGCCCACTTGTCGCCAAGACGCTCCTGGCGCGTCATGGTGAATTCGTAGGACGGGTAACCGTTCGGGCCCGCCGCGATGTAGGCGGGCACCGTCATCGGATCGAGCGCGCTGAACAGGGCGGTGAGTGTCGCGTCGTCGAGCTTCTCGAGCGAACCGTCGCGCGCGGCCGTCTTCAGCCAGGCGGCCTGCTGGGCGACCGGCTGCTGGATGACGCGCGCGAGTTCGGGCGGCAGCGCGGCGCCGGCGGCCGGGGCGGCGGGCGCGGTGGCCGCATCCTGCGCGATCGCTTGCGCGGTGGCGAAGGCCGCCGCCGTCGCGGGCAGGCCGAGCAGGGCGGCGCGGCGCCAGCGCGGCAGGGGGGAAGTCGAAGCCATGCCTGTCTCCTGGTGATGTTCGGTAGCCCGGATCATTGCGATGCGGCGGCCTTGAGCCGGGCGAGTTCCTCGTCGCGCAGCGCACGGCGCAGGATCTTGCCGACATTGGTTTGCGGCAGCGCATCGCGAAATTCCACCGCCTTCGGCATCTTGTAGCCGGTCAGGTTCTTGCGGCAGTGCGCGAGCACTTCCTCGATCGTCAGCGCGGGGTCGCGCCGCACCACGAAGGCCTTGATGCGCTCGCCCTGCGCCGGATCGGGCACGCCGATCGCGGCCGCCTCGCTGATGCCCGGGTGCATCACCAGCACTTCCTCGATCTCGTTCGGATAGACGTTGAAGCCCGACACCAGGATCATGTCCTTCTTGCGGTCGATCAGGCGCACGAAACCCCGCTCGTCCATCACGCCGATATCGCCGGTCGCGAGCCAGCCCTCGCGGTCCAGCACCTTCGCGGTTTCGTCGGGGCGCTGCCAGTAGCCGCGCATCACCTGCGGGCCGTGCACGCACAGCTCGCCGGCCTCGCCGATGCCGGCCCAGCTGCCGTCCTCGCGGCGAAGGCGCACCAGGGTCGAGGGCGCGGGGATGCCGATCGAGCCGTTGAAGTCGTGCATGTCGCTCAGGTCGACCGGGTTCATGGTGACGATCGGCGAGCACTCGGTCAGGCCGTAGCCTTCCACCACCGGGCAGCCGGTGACTTCCTTGAAGCGGTCGGCCACCGCGCGCTGCATCGCCATGCCGCCCGCCATCGCGAGCTTCAGCTTGGAGAAATCGCGGGCGCGGAATTCCGCGTTGTCGAGGAAGGCGTTGTAGAGCGTGTTGATGCCGGTGATGCCGGTGAAGGTCTCGTTGCGCAGGATCTTCATCATCATCTTCGTGTCGCGTGGATTGGCGATCAGGATGTTGCGCCCGCCCAGGCCCATGAAGATCAGCGCATTCACGGTCAGCGAATAGATGTGATAGAGCGGCAGCGGCGTGAGCACCGTCTCGACCTCGCCCGAGACCTGGTCGGCGATCCACGACTTCGCCTGCAGCAGGTTCGCGATCAGGTTGCCGTGGGTCAGCATCGCGCCCTTGGCCACGCCGGTGGTGCCGCCCGTGTATTGCAGGAAGGCCAGGTCCTCGCGCGTGAGCGTCACCGGCACGGCGCGCTGTGCGGCGCCCCTGGCCAGCGCGGCGCGCAGCCTGACCGCCTGGGGCAGCCGGTAGGCGGGCACCAGCTTCTTGACGCGCTTGAGCACGAAATTGATGAGCCGGCCCTTGGCGTTGAAGCCGTCGGCGAGCAGATCGCCGAGCGCGGTCACGATCACGTTGCGCACGCGCGTCTCGGGCAGCGCCTCCTCGAGCGTGTGCGCGAAGTTCTCGAACACCACGATGGTTTCCGCGCCGCTGTCCTTCAGCTGATGCGCGAGCTCGCGTGCCGTGTAGAGCGGATTGACGTTGACCACCACCGCGCCGGCCTTGAGCGCGCCGAACAGGGTGATCGGGTATTGGAACGAGTTGGGCAGCATGATCGCGACGCGATCGCCGGGCTTCACGCCGAGCTGGTGCTGCAGGTAAGAGGCGAACGCCTCCGCCTTGCGTCCGAGCGCGGCATAACCCAGCTGCGAGCCGGCGCTGAGATAGGCCACGCGATCGGCGAAGCGCGAGGTGCATTCGTCGAAATACTGGGCAAGCGAGTCGTACTGCGTGAGATCGATCTCGTGCGGCACGCCGCGCGGATAAGCAGGGAACCAGATGCCGTCGGTATTCGGCGCCGGCGCGCCGACGGGGGCCACGGTGGCGTTCATCGCTGATGTCTCCAGGTTCATTGGAATCGTGACGGGCGGCAAGCGGCCGGCTCGCGCCGGCGCACGGGCGCGAGGGATGCGGCCGCGCGCGCCTTGGGCGCGGCGCCTCAGGAGGCGTGTCGCGCGTGCAGCCGGGTGCCGGCCGAAGCACTGAACGGCCCGGCCTGCAATTCACCGCCGCCGGCGACCAGCGGGCTGCCGCGCTGCGCATCCTCGAGCACCGCGGCGAAGATCGACATCTGCGCCGAGTCGGGCATCGGCGCCTTCAGCGCCGCGACGATCAGCGAGGACAGGCGCGCGATCATCTGCACGTCGTTCATGCTGCGGCCCTGCGAGAAATCGTCGAGCAGGCTGTCGGTTTCCGCGCCCGCCAAGGCGCCGGACAAGGCGCCGATCGCATAGTGCAGGCGCCAGCCGAGCTCGCTGCGCGGCAGCTGCGGCAGCGCGCGCTGGAAGGCTTCGAAGAAGCGGCCGGCGACGCTCGCGTAATGCGCGGACAGGAAGCTGCGCACGAAGGTCGAGGGATCGGTGTAGGCGCGCCCGATCAACCTCAGGAAGGCGCGGCCGCCGCGCTGGGGATCGCGCGAGGCCTGCAGCGCCGGGATGAACATCGCGCCGAGCACGTGTTCGCAGGTGATCGAGGCGCCGAGCTGCGCCTCGAATCGATCGAGGATGCGCAGGCGTTCGTCGTTGAGCTGGTCCAGGCGCCGCGACAGCATCGCGTGGATCAGCGCTTCCTTGCTGCCGAAGTGGTAATTGACCGCCGCGAGATTGACCGCGGCACGCGATGTGATCTGCCGCATCGACATCGCCTCGAAGCCGTGTTCGACGAACAGGTCTTCGGCCGCATCGAGTATGCGCGCCTTCGTGCCGCCGCTTTGCCGGCTGGCCTGACGAACTGAAGTTGCCCGCCAAAAATGTATCCCTTGCTGAGGGTGTGTAAAACTCAGGCAAGGAGGACTGCAAGATGG
>JAYFRU010000277.1:0-4782 GCA_040946965.1 Burkholderia sp.
TTCAGCATCTCAGACTCCAGTTTGGATGATGGGTTTTACCCCAAATCTGTGTCTAGAAAAACCGGAGCCGCCGCAGAAGACGCATTACTTCCACTGAAACGTCACCGGTCCGATGTTCAACACGCTGCACCTGATGTTCGAGGAGCAGTACAACGAGCTATGGCTCGCGGTGAACTCGGTGGCGGAACGGATCCGCACGCTGGGCGTGGTCGCGCCGGGCACCTACGGCGATTTCGCCAAGCTGACGGTGGGGCCGGAAGCCAGCGGCGTGCCGGCGGCCGAGGAGATGATTCGCCAACTGGTGGAAGGCCACAAAGCGGTGGTGCGCACCGCGCGTGGAATCTTCCCCGATGCCGACGCGGCTGCCGACGAGCCGACCGCCGATCTGCTGACCCAGCGTCTGCAGACGCACGAGAAGACCGCCTGGATGCTGCGCTCGCTGCTGCAGTGAGCCAGCGCGGCAAGCGGCTCGACCCGCCGGGCGCGGATGCGCCGGCGCTCAACGAAACCTCCCCTTCGACGGGAGGTTTTTTTCCCTGCGCCTGGCCACGGGCGACCGCCTGGGCAGGGGGCGCCTGAAACAGGCGCGCCGCACTTGCGCGTTACAATGCCGCCATCGTTTCCGTGGTGCGCCCTCGACATGTTTGCCCGTTTCCCTCTCTATCTGAAGCTGGTCCGGATGGACAAGCCGATCGGCAGCCTGCTGCTGCTCTGGCCCACGCTCAATGCGCTGTGGATCGCCTCGGGCGGGTGCCCGGCGCCGTCGCTGCTGGTGATCTTCATCCTCGGTACGCTGCTGATGCGCTCGGCCGGCTGCGCGATCAACGACTACGCCGACCGCGACTTCGACCGCCACGTGAAGCGCACCGTCGACCGGCCGCTGACCTTGGGCAAGATCCGCGCGTGGGAGGCGGTGGCGATCGCGGTCGGCCTGGCGATCGTCTCCTTCCTGCTGATCCTGCCCCTCAACGGCCTGACCAAGTGGCTGTCGGTGGTGGCCGTGTTCGTGGCCGGCACCTACCCGTTCCTGAAGCGCTTCTTCGCGATCCCGCAGGCCTATCTCGGCATCGCCTTCGGCTTTGGCATCCCGATGGCCTTCGCCGCGATCCAGAACACCGTGCCGCTGATCGCCTGGGTGATGCTCGCGGCCAATGTGTTCTGGTCGGTGGCCTACGACACGGCCTACGCGATGGTCGATCGCGACGACGACCTGAAGATCGGCATGCGCACCTCGGCGATCACCTTCGGCCGCTACGACGTGCTCGCGATCATGCTCTGCTACGCGGCGGTGTTCGCGATCTACGCCTGGATCGGCCTCACCCAGCAGTTCGGCCCGGTGTACTGGCTCGGCTGGGCGGCCGCTGCGGGCTGCGCGGTCTATCACTACACGCTGATCAAGGATCGCGACCGCATGAAGTGCTTCGCGGCCTTCCGCCATAACAACTGGCTCGGCGGCGCGCTGTTCGTCGGGATCGCCCTGCATTACGCGTTGACGGCGTTCTGAACGCAGCGCCGGTTCCGGAAACGACAAAGCGGCCCATGAGGCCGCTTTGTCGTTGAGGGGCGCCGCTCGAGGCGCGACGCGAAATCCGGGGGCTGGACTCAGGCGCGGCCGAGTTCGTCGCCGAGTTCGCGGGCCCGCGCATCGGCGGCCAGCACGCCGCTCACGATCCTGTCCTTGAGCTGCTGCGCGTCGAAGGCGGCCAGTGCCGCCGCCGCAGTGCCACCCTTGGAGGTCACGCGCTCGCGCAGCACGCTGGCCGGCTCGCCCGATTGCGCGGCCAGTTGCGCGGCGCCGGTGAAGGTCGCCACCGCCAGCGCGCGGCCCTGTTCCTCGCTCAGGCCGAGCTGGCGCGCCGCTTCCTGCAGTGCCTCGATGAAATAGAACACGTAGGCGGGGCCGCTGCCCGAGATCGCCGTGACGGCGTCCAGGCGCGCCTCGTCGTCGAACCAGACCGTCTCGCCGACCGCGCCGAGCACGGCCGAGGCCAGCTCGCGGCCGGCCGCGTCGACCCCGTCCAACGCGGCCAGGCCCGTCACGCCCATGCCGACCAGCGCCGGCGTGTTCGGCATGGTGCGCACGATGCGCGCATAGCCGCCCAGCCAGCGAGACAGGTCGGTGGCGCGGATACCGGCCGCGATGCTGATCACCAGCGCCTGGCCGAGATGCGGCGCGAGCGCCTTGGCCACCTCGTTGAGCACCTGCGGCTTGACCGCCAGCACGATCGCGTCGTAGCCGGCGAGCGTGGCATCGATGGTCTCGCCGGTGGCCACGCCGCGCTCCTCGCGCAGGCGCGTGCGGGTGTCCGCGTTGGGATCGATCACGTAGAGCTCGGAGGGTGCCGCGGTGCCGCGCTTGACGATGCCGCCGATCAAGGCGGCTGCCATGTTGCCGCCGCCGATGAATGCAATTTTCATTATGGTTGGACCAGGAAACAGGAAGGTTCGGAAATCGGTCAGGACGCGCGCGGCGTGCCGTAGTCGCGCGCGCCGAAGATGGCGGTGCCGACGCGCACGATGGTGGCGCCCTCGAGCACGGCTGCCTCGAGATCGGCCGACATGCCGATCGACAGCGTGTCGAGTGCCAGGCCTTCGGCCTTCAGCATGTCGAACAGCTCGCGCAGCCGCCGGTGCGGCATGCGCTGCGCGTCGAGCCCGCCGGCCGGCTCGGGAATCGCCATCAGGCCGCGCAGGCGCAGCCTGGGCAGGGCGGCTATCTCGCGCGCCAGCGCGGCCGCATCGGCCGGCGCGGCGCCGCTCTTGCTGGCCTCGCCGCTCACGTTGACCTGCACGCAGACATTGAGCGGCGGCAGGTGCGCCGGGCGCTGCTCGGCCAGGCGCTGCGCGATCTTGAGCCGGTCGACCGCATGCACCCAGTCGAACTGTTCGGCCACAGCTCGCGTCTTGTTCGATTGCAGCGGCCCGATGAAGTGCCAGTCGAGCGAGGCGCGCAACTCGGCAAGCGCGGCGATCTTGTCGAGCGCTTCCTGCACGTAGTTCTCGCCAAACGCGCGTTGGCCGGCCGCATGCGCCTCGCGCACGGCTTCGGCGGGGAAGGTCTTCGACACCGCGAGCAGCGCCACCTCGCCCAGCTGGCGGCCGGCGGAGCGGGCCGCATCGTCGATGCGGCGGTGAACGGAGGCGAGGCTGGCGGCGAGATCGGACATACGCGAGGCAGGGCGAATGATGGACGGTGAGGCCGTGCAGGGCACGGCGCGCCCCATTATACGGATCGCCTCGCGGCCGGTGGGAGATGCCCGGCCGCGGCACCGCCGAGTGGGCGCGTGGCGGTGCCGAGCAGGAGCGGGGAGGAGCGAGAAGCGCTGAAAGCGGCGCGCCTCAGCCGTCCAGCAGTTGCTCGACGAGAGTTGGATCCAGTGCATCACGGGCGTCGCGGTGGCGCTCTGCAGGTGGGCGACGCAGCCGATGTTGCCCGACACGATCAACTGCGGATCGAGGTCGCCGAGCCGCGCCAGCTTCTGCTTGCGCAGCTTGTAGGACAGCGAGGGCTGGGTCAGCGCGTAGGTGCCGGCCGCGCGATTGCTGGCTATGCTGCAGCGTGCAGGGCGGGTGGTAGCCGACGGTCTGCATGCCGCGCCGTTTCGCGAGCGCCGCCAGCCGCGTCTCGAAGCCGGCCAGCAGTTCGGACACGTCGCGCGTCAGCTCGACCACGCGCCGGGCCTTGTCGGCATAGGCGGGGTCGTCGCGCAGCAGGTGCGCGTATTCGAGCACGGTGGCGCCGCAGCCGCTGGCGTTCATCACGATCGCCTCGGCGCCGACCTCGATGTGCGGCCACCAGGCGTCGATGTTGCGGCGCGCGTCGGCCAGCGCCTCGTCGCGATAGTTCAGGTGCAGCCGGATCGCGCCGCAGCAGCCCGCCTCGGGCGCGATCACGGTCTCGATGCCGAGCGCGTCGAGCACGCGTGCCGTGGCGATGTTGATGTTGGGCATCATCGAGGGTTGCACGCAGCCGGCCAGCATCAGCATCCGGCGCTGGTGGCGCGCGGTGGGCCAGGCCAGCGGCCGGGTGCGCGGCGGGACCTTGTCGCGCAGGCGCTTGGGCAGCAGCGGCCCCACCTGCTGGCCGATCCGCATCGCCGGCGCGAACAGCGCGCCGTTCGGCACGAAGCTGGCCAGCGCGCGCCGTATCAGTCGTTGCGAGAGAGTGCGCGGCACGCGCGTCTCGAGCTGCTGGCGGCCGATCTCGACCAGCCGGCCGTACTGCACGCCCGATGGGCAGGTGCTCTCGCAGCTGCGGCAGGTCAGGCAGCGGTCGAGATGCTGCTGGGTGCTGCGCGTCACCGGCGCGCCCTCCAGCATCTGCTTGATCAGGTAGATGCGCCCGCGCGGGTCGTCGAGCTCGTCGCCGAGCAACTGGTAGGTCGGGCAGGTGGCGGTGTAGAAACCGCAGTGCACGCACTTGCGCAGGATCGATTCGGCCTCGGCGCCGTCGGGCGTGTCGCGGATGAAATCGGCGAGATTCGTCTGCATGGGCGGCTCAGAAATCGGGATAGAGCCGGCTGCGGTTGAACACGCGGTCCGGATCGAAGGCGGCCTTCAGGCCGCGGTGGATCGCCAGCAGCGGCGCGGCCAGTGGCGTGAACACGCCGCCGCGCTGGTAGCCGGCGCCGACGCGATACAGCGTGGCGTGGCCGCCGGCCTGCTTGGCGCTCATGCGCACCGTGGTGGCGTCGGCATCGGTGATCCGTAAGCGATCAGCGAACCCGCCCCTTGCGCCTCGGCGGCTGATCGGCTAGCGCTTACGCCTGCGGCTTGCGGACG
>JAYFRU010000278.1:0-4769 GCA_040946965.1 Burkholderia sp.
CTAACACTTCCCCTTGTCGGGCGTGTAGAGGACTTTCACCTCCAAGTGTGTGCGCCCAGCCGGGCGCACGGAAAAAGCCCATGCACCGAATCGTGCATGGGCCTTCCCCTTGATCGCGCCGCGCCGCTCAGCGGCGGTTGATCATCCAGTCCGCCGTGTCGTAGAACGAGTGCATCAAGCGCTCGCGCAGCGGCAGGTCCAGGCCGATGTCCTCCACCGCCCAGGCCATGCAGCGCAGCCACTGGTCGCGCTCCGAGCTGCCGATCGGGAACGGCAGGTGCCGCGCTCGCAGGCGGGGATGGCCGAACCGGCTCACGTAATGGTCGGGGCCGCCGAGCCAGCCGCAAAGAAACCAGAAAGTCTTGTCGCGCGAGCCCTCGAGCGAAGCCGGGTGCAGCGCGCGGATGCCCGCGAACTCGGGCTCCAGGTCCATCAGGTCGTAGAAACGGTCGATCAGCTCGCGCACCCGCGCCTCGCCGCCCACCAGGTCAAACGCGCTCGGTTTCGATTGCGCGCCCTCGTCGCTTGCCTCGTCAGTCATGCCTCAACACTCAATCTGCGGAAAAGCGCAACGATACCGCAGGCGCCGCGCTCAGGCGTCGCGCAAGGTGCGCAGCGCCGGACGCGACAGCACCACGCGCAGGCTCCACCAACCCGCCGCGCCCGCGCAGACGATGCCCGCCGCGATACCGGCGGGCAGCACCCAGGGATTGAGCGCCAGCTCGAACTGGAACACCAGGGTGGCCAGCACCGAGCCGATCGCCAGCGCACCGGCGGCCGCGCAAACGCCGGCCAGCGTGCCGACGATCACGAACTCGGCGCGTTGCACCGCCCCCACCTGCTTGCGCGAGGCGCCCAGCGCGCGCAGCAGCACGGCCTCGCGCGCGCGCTCGTCGCGGCTGCCGGCCAGCACCGTGTACAGCACCAGGATGCCGGCCGCCAGCGTGAAGCCGAACAGCAGTTGCACGGCGCCCACCACCTGCAGCAGCACGCGCTCGATCTGCGCCAGGATCGGCGCCACGTCGATCGCCGTGATGCCGGGCTGGCTCGCGATCAGGCCGTCGATCAGGCGTGCATGCCCGGGCGGCAGGTGGAAGCTGGTGATGTACATGGCCGGCAAATCCTGCAGCGCGGCCGGCGGCATCAGCACGAAGAAGTTGACGCGGAAGGTGCCCCAGTCGAGCTTGCGGATGCTGGTGACGGGCGCGTCGACGCTCAGGCCCGTGACGTCGAAGCGCAGCGTGTCGCCGAGCTTCACGCCGAGCGTCTTGGCCAGCCCCGCCTCGATCGAAATCTGCGGCTTGGGCGAATCGCTGAACCAGCGGCCCTCGACCACCCGGTTGTCGTCGGGCAGCTGGGTCGTGTAGGAGAGGTTGAATTCGCGATCGACCAGCCGACGCGCGTTCGCGTCGGGATAGCTGTCGGGATTCACCGGCTTGCCGTCGATCGCGACCAGGCGGCCGCGCACCATAGGCTGCAGCGGCGCGTCGTCGATGCCGTGCGAGGCAAGATAACGCACCACCTCGGGCCGCTGGTCGGGCTGGATATCGATCAGGAACTGGTTCGGCGCATCCGGCGGGGTGGACTTGCGCCAGCCGGCGACCAGGTCGTCGCGCGTGATCGAGATCAGCAGCAGGCACATCAGGCCGAGCGAGAGCGCGGTGATCTGCAGCGCGCTGGCCGCGCCGCGCCGGTGCAGCGAGGCGATCGCATAACGCCAGCCGAGCCCGGCGCCGACCCGCGCGTCGCACACCGTGCGGGCGGCCAGCCACAGCGTGGCGCGCGCCAGCGCCGCGAACAGCACCAGCGCACCGGCGAAACCGCCCGCGACGATCATGCCGAGCCGCAGGTTGCCGGCCGCCGCCACCAGCAGCGCCGCGAACAGCAGCACGCCGAGCGCGTAACCGAACCAGGCGGTGCGCCCCGCCTCGCCCCACTCGCGGCGCAGCACGCGTACCGGCGGCACGCGCGTGAGCGGCATCAGCGGCGGCAGCGCGAAGCCCAGCAGCAGCACCAGGCCGGCGCCGATGCCGACCAGCGCCGGCGCGAGGCCCGGCTGCGGCAGCACCACGTCGATCAGGCTGCCCAGCGCGGCCAGCAAGGCAAGATGGCCCGCGTAGCCGAGTGCCGCGCCCAGGACGCCAGAGCCCAGGCCGAGCGCGATGAATTCGAGCGTGAACAGCCCCGCCAGCGTGCGCTGGCTGGTGCCGAGACAGCGCATCGCCGCGCAGCCGTCGAGATGGCGGCGCATGTAGCGCTGCGCGGCCATCTCGATCGCCACCGCCGACAGCAGCGCCGTCAGCAGCGATACCAGGGTCAGGAAATGACGTGCGCGATCGAGCGTCTCGCGCACCTGCGGCTGCCCTTCCTGCAGCGATTCGAGCGCGACGCCGCGCAGCTTGCCGCCATCCACGCGTTGGTGGGCGAGATCGGCGAAACGCGCCACCGCCGCATCGGGCCCCGCCACCAGCAGGCGATAGGTCACGCGACTGCCGTAGCCGACCAGCCCGGTCGAGGCGAGTTCGTCCTCGCGCAGCATCAGGCGCGGCGAAAAATTGACGAAGGAGAAACCGCGATCGAGTTCGCGCGTGATCGCGGCCGATACGGTGAAGCTGCGCTGGCCGACGCGCACCGCGTCGCCGACCTTCAGGTGCAGCGCGTCGAGCAGCGCCGGATCGGCCCACACGGTGCCGGGCGCCGGGATCGACTCGACCGGGCGGCCCGGCGCATTCGCGGCGCCGGCGATCTCGACCCGCCCGCGCAGCGGGTAACTGCTCGACACGGCCTTCACGGCCGCCAGCCGCGACGGCGCGTTCGCGGCGGTGCCGCCGACCATGCTGGGGAAGATCGCCGTGGAAGCGGTGGCGAGCCCGTCGGCGCGTGCCGCAGCGGCGAAGGATGGATCGACGGGATGATCGGCGCGCACCACGAAATCGGCGCCCAGCATCTGGCGCGCATCGCGCTCGAGCCCCTGGCGCAGCCGGTCGGACAGGAAACCGACGCTAGTCAGCGCGGCCACCGCCAGCACCAGCGCCAGCAGCAGCAGGGTCAGCTCGCCCGAGCGCCAGTCGCGCATCGTCATCCGGATCGATTGCCGTACCAGTTCGCCCGGCGTGAGACGCGCGCCGCGCGCGGCGCTCCCTGCTTCATGCTGCTTGGTCAATCCCGCTTGCCCCCGAGTGAATTGAAACGCGACACCATCTGGTGCGCCATGCTGCGGAACCCGCCCGACACGCCACGCCAAAGCCGGGGCAGCGCCCAGACCGCGCAGGCGACGAAGCCGACCATCAACAGCAGGAACAGCAGCGGTACGAAGAACGCCAGCGCGAGGCCAGCGAATACCAGGCCGTCCTCGGTGGCCGAGGCGATCCAGTTCGAGATCGGCTCGGGCGACAGGTTGATCAGCGCGCGCGTGCCGGCCTTCGCGACATGGGCCGAGCCGGCCAGGGTGCCGCCGGCCAGGCCCGCCACCGCCAGCACGGCGGGGTCGGCATGGCCGAGCGCACCGGCCGCCAGCAAGGCGCCGGCCGGAATCCGGATGAAGGTGTGGATCGCGTCCCAGAGAGAATCGAAGGCGGGAATCTTGTCGGCGAGGAATTCGGCGATCGCCAGCACAGCGGCGGCGCCGATCACCCAGGGAGACATCAGCACCGTCAGCGTGTCGGGCAGGTGCACGAGGCCGGTACGCGCCAGCACCCCAGCGATCAGTACCGTCAGATAGAGGCGCAGCCCGCTCGCCCAGGCGAGCCCCGCGCCGAGCGAAATGGCCTCGACCATGTACGGTCTCCTTGCGCGTGGTACGCGCCTACCGGCACGGCGGCCGGCTGAACGGAAGCGCCGCCGGCGCCCGGACGGGCGGCCGGCGGCGTATCTCCGAGAGAATGTTTCTCCATTATAGACGCGGCGCAGCACGCGCCGCTCGGGAACCACCCGAAGCCGTGCCCGGCGCGCAACGGCGCCGGCGCGGGCCGGGCCTCAGGCAGGCGGGCTCGGCCCGGCGGCGGCGAGACTCAGGCGGCCGAGGACAGCTTCAGGCCGATCAGCCCGATCACGATCAGCGAGGCGCTCGCCACGCGCGCGAAGGTAACGGCCTCGCCCATCAACACCACCCCGAAGATGAAGGCACCGACCACGCCGATGCCGGTCCACACCGCGTAGGCGGTGCCGAGCGGCAGCTGGCGCATGGCCATCGCGAGCAGCACGAAGCTGCCGAGCGCGGTGACGACCGTGAAGACCGAGGGCCAGAGCCGCGTGAAACCTTCGGACGACTTCATGCCGGCAGCCCAGGCAATTTCAAGAAGACCGGCGATGAAAAGCAGAATCCATGACATGAGATAACTCCACTTGGGAAGAACGGGGCCGTCCCCGTGGGCGTAATGACGCACCGGGGCGTCCCGGGCAGTCTCGGATTATAACAAAGTGCTTACGATCAGCACCGACACCCCTGTCGGCAAGAGGGGTGTCGGTGAAAAATGGGGGAATATCGATCAAGCCCAGGGTGCCCGTTCATCCAGCCGCACAAGGGCGCGCCAGTCAGCGAGTCGGCCAGCGGGCCGGCCTCGCTCAGGCCGCGCCCACCAGCCGGTAGCCGACGCCGGTCTCGGTCACGATGTGCTCCGGCTGCGCCGGATCGGCCTCAAGGTAGGCCGCTGCGCGGCGACTAAAAGCGCGGGAGCGCCCAGACTCACGCACGAAGAAGGCCGAAGGTGCGCGAGCGGCGCGACATGGTAGAGTCGAAAGCGAGCATGAGCGCATGAGGTGCCCGTCAT
>JAYFRU010000279.1:0-4757 GCA_040946965.1 Burkholderia sp.
CGCAATTGCGCCCGCATCACGAGGCCTTGGCCCGCGCGAAAATCGTGAACTGACATTCCACGGGGAGCAGTCCGTGTACAGACAGGAAAAATGGCGCGTTTGAGCAAAAACATGTCCGCTTCACGGTAGTCATTACACGCTGACGCGGCACCCCGGCCGTTCCGTTGCCCACGCGCTGCACATCACGCGCCAGACCGGCCGATCTGACGCTTCGAATTTCCTATGCGTCGAGGAATCGGGTTCGACCTATCCCTATCCGAAGGCCATGTTCGAGGTGATGAGCGGCATCGACCTGCTGCGCAGCGCGGCCGGCGACGCGCGCCACGTGTTCGGCGAAACCTTGCCGCTCAGCATGCCGGGCCAGCTCGGCATGACGATCCGTCGGCCGCTCGGCGTGATCGCCGGCATCGCGCCCTTCAACGCGCCGTTCTGGCTCGCCATGAAGAAGGTCGTGCTGGCCCTGGCGGCCGGCAATACCTTCGTGCTGAAGCCCTCGGAGGAAACGCCCGTCACCGGCCTGAAGATCGCCGAGCTGTTCGAGCGCGGCGGCCTGCCTGCCGGCGTGCTGAACGTGATCCCCGGCCCGGCCGCCGAGATCGGCGAGGTGCTGCTGTCCGACCCGCGCGTGCGCATGCTGACCCTCACCGGCTCGACTCGCGTCGGTCGCCACCTGGCGGTGGAAGCCGCCAAGCAGATGAAGAAAGTCACGCTGGAACTGGGCGGCAAGAATCCGCTGATCGTGCTGCGCGATGCCGATCTCGACTACGCGGTGCGCGCCGCCTGCTTCGGCATCTTCTTCCACCAGGGCCAGGTATGCATGGCGAACTCGCGCATCCTGGTGGAGGCACCGATCTACGCCGCCTTCACTGAGCGCTTCGTCGAACGCGCGTCGCGCTACGTGGTCGGCGATCCGCGCGATCCGGCCACGGTGATCGCCCCGCTGATCCGCGCTTCGCAGTGCGGGGTGATCGACGGCCAGATCGAGGATGCGGTGTCGAAGGGCGCGCGTCTGCTGCTCGGCGGCACGCACGAAGGCAATTTCTATCGGCCGACCGTGCTGGCGGACGTGACGGCCGGCATGCGGATCTGCGACGAGGAAAGCTTCGGCCCGGTCACCTCGTTGATTCGCGTGGACAACGCCGAGCATGCGCTGCAGGTCGCCAACGACACCTCGTATGGCTTGTCCTCGGGCGTAATCACCAATGATCTGCAGAAGGCCTTCGATCTGGCGCTGCGGCTAGAGGCGGGCATGGTCCATATCAACGACAGCACCGTGTCCGACGAGGCGCATGTGCCGTTCGACGGCACCAAGATGAGCGGCGTCGGCCGCGAAGGCGGTCGCTACTCGATGGAGGAGATGACCTAACTGAAGTGGATCACGATCCAGATGGGGCAGCGGCAGTTTCCACTGTGAGCGAAAGGCGGGTTCGTCGGTGCTGGCCGACGAACCCTGCTTGCCGGCCAGCCTTCCCAAGCCCTCTACCGCCTGCTTCCGGCCTGGTGCCGCCTCTGCGGTTTCCGCCTCGCATCCCCCCGTCCCCTCGATCCTCCCCCCAATTTCTTTCTTGACGACATATCTTTCGATATATATCTTTCGATACATCTTTAGACATGTATGAAGGAGAACACGATGCGTCGTTCCCATCATCACGGCCGTTTCCGCGACGGTTTCGAAGGCGGCTGGTGGCAAGGCCCGGGCTGCGATCAGGATGCCGAGCGCCACGGGCGCGGCCATGAGCATGGCGATTTCCGCCGCCGCGGCCTGGCCAAATTGTGGGCCATGGCCGGCGGCCGGCGCGGCGGCGGCCGCCACGACTTCGGCAGCTTTCCGGAAGGCTTCGGCGGCCCGGGCGGCCCCGGTGGTTTCGGCGGCTTCGACGATTCGCGCATGCCGCGCGGCCGCCAGTTCAATTCCGACGACCTGCAACTGATGCTGCTCTGGCTGCTGGCCACCCAGCCGAGCCATGGCTACGAGTTGATCAAGGCGCTCGACACGCGTTCGCACGGCTTTTACGTGCCGAGCCCCGGCATGGTCTACCCGGCGCTGACCTACCTGGAAGAAGTCGGCTACGTGACCGTCGAGGTCGACGGCAACCGCAAGCGCTACGCGCTGGCCGAGGCCGGCCACCACCATCTCGAGGCCCAGCGCGAACGCGTCGAGCTGCTGTTCGCGAAGCTGGAGCATCTCGGCCGCAAGATGGAATTCATGCGCCGCGCCTTCGCGGGTCAGGGCCAGGGGCAAGGCGAAGCCGGCGAGGACACGCCGGACGGCGGCTGGCTGCCCGAGTTCGTCGAGGCCCGCCTGGCGCTGAAACATCTGCTGTTCCGCAAGAGCACGGTCAGCCCGGACGAGCAACGCCGCATCGCCGCGATCCTGCGTCGCGCGACGGCCGAGATCGAAGGCAAGCCCGAGGCCGCCGCGCCGAACGCCACGCCCGACGCCTGAAGCGCGTCCACCCAACCCGGAGCATCGATTGATGCAGAATCCGACTGAACGCGCCGTGACGCGCGTGCGCCATACGCTGAAATGTCGCGAACTGACCGTCAGCCACATCACGCGCGTGACGCCTCACCTGCTGCGCGTGACGCTCACCGGCGAGGATCTCGACGATTTCGTCAGCGCCTCGTTCGACGATCATGTGAAAGTGTTCTTCCCCGCGCCCGGCGAAACCGAAGCACCCAAGCCGGTGCTGGGCCCGAACGGGCTGGAGCTGCCGGAAGGCGCGCCCAGGCCGATCATGCGCGATTTCACGCCGCGCCGTTACGATCGCGAGGCACGCGAGCTCGATCTCGAGTTCGTGCTGCACCACCCGGGCCCGGCCTCGCAATGGGCCAAGCAGGCCGCTGTGGGCCAGACGCTGGCGATCGACAGCCCGCGCGGATCCTTCGTGATCCCGACCGATTTCGACTGGCACCTGCTGATCGGCGACGACACGGCGCTGCCCGCCATCGCGCGCCGCCTGGGCGAATTGCCGGCCGGCACGCGCGCGGCGGTGGTGGAAGTCGCCGATGCATCGGCGCGCATCGAGTTCGAATCGCAGGCCGAGGTCTACACGATCTGGCGATATCGCGACGCGCCGGCTGCCGCCGGTGCCGAAGCGGGCGCGCAATTCGTCGAGGCCCTGCGCGACCTGCCGCTGCCGAGCGGCGACGGTTATGTCTGGGCGGCCGGCGAGGCGGCGGCGATGCGCGCGGTGCGCCAGCATCTGTGCGACACGCGCGGCGTCCATAAGTCGCGCATCCGCGCCTCGGCCTACTGGAAGCGCGGCGCCGAAGGCGTGCACGAGTCGCTCGACGACTGAGTCACGGCGGCGCCGGCCGGCGCGGTGCCGCTCGCTGTCGAAGCGGAAAGCTTGTCAATTTTCGATAAGCGAAGCGCTTGCGGGCTTGCGCTGGAGCTTGGCAGCGTCATCGCGCGTGGTATATATCTGACTGGATGCCCTGCCGGACGCTTGGCGCCCGGCGGGCCATTCGCCGGTCCGGTCGCGGGCAGCCGTTGATGCCCACGCGCGACGGCCGGCTCGACCGTCGCGATGCGGCGCAACACGGTCGCGACGATACGGGAGACCACGCGCGGTCCGTCCCATGGACACGCGCTCATCGCTTTAGCGCACGACCATGAACGCCGATAACAACACGCATGTTTCGCTTGCCCGATCGCTGCGGATCGTCGCCTACTGCGCGCTCGCGGCCATCGTGATCGCCCTGTTCGTCGCGATGTGCGCGATCCTGCGCGAAAGCGCGCTCGATCGCGAAGCCACCCAACGCGGCACCACCGATACGCTCGAACTGCACGACGGCACGGGTTCCTCGCCCGACGTCGCGCCCGACACTGCGGTCAGCAAGTCCCCCGGCTGACGATCGATCCGACCAAGCGGCCTAGCGGCCGCGCAGATTGCCCGACACCACCATCCTCAGCGTTTTGCCGATGCGCTCGATGCGTGCCACCAGCACGCCGCCGTAGCAGCGCGCCGGCCGTGCCGGTGAACACGCCGCCGAGCATGTCGAGCGGCCAGTGCACGCCCGCATAGACACGCCCCCAGGCCACCAGCAGCGCATCGATCGCCACCGCGATGCCGAGCGCGCGCGTCGTGCGCGACAGCCACAGCGCGCTCGCGACGCTCCAGAGGAAGCGCATGTGGTTGCTCGGGAACGAGCCGTTCGCGGCATGCGGGATCAGCTGCGCGCCGAGACCGATCGCGAACGGCCGCAGCGAATACCAGATACCGGAGATGAGTTGCGCCAACAGCAGCGCGGCGCAGGCGGCGAGGCCGGCGGCGATTGCCTGCCGGCGCACCGGCCGCGTACCGGCGAACCAGACCGCCAGCAGCAGCACCGGCACGATGAATACCAGCCAGACCGCAGCGAATACCGCCAGATTGGCAACGGCGGGTTGCGGATGGGAGCCGGCATTGAGCGCCGCGAACGCGGCGAGATTGAGCATCGGGGACGAGCAGGACGAGGCACGATCGACGGGGATCGCGCAGCGCCGACATTACGAAGGATTGACGTCGGGACCGCCGATGAAAGCGGATTGAAACACCTTGCTGCGGCGCGGCACTTTGGCGGTGATGCGGCGCAAAAGTTCAATGCCGGTATCGATGCGATCTTCGATGCAAGCCGCGACGCGATCCCGTATTCTCTCACCCTGGATCCCGAAAACACTCACCCTGGATGCTCATAAGGGCTATCCATTTAGCTCCACCTGAGCGATCATCACAGGGTGAACGAGTTTCAATCATCCCCTCTTGGGGGCA
>JAYFRU010000280.1:0-4681 GCA_040946965.1 Burkholderia sp.
CGCAGTCCGTCCACATCGTCTGAGATCATGAGCAAAGGCATTACTCCGTCCTCGCGCCTGATTTATGCAACAACGCCCGTCGTGGCCGTCGGCCAGCGCCAGCGTCACGCCCTCCAGCATCGCGTAGCCGAGCCGCGCGCGGTCGGCGCCGTGCGTCATGCCGTAGAACACGCCCTGCGCGTAGGGATTGTTGTGCGGGGTGCGCTCGCCCGACAGATAGGGCAGGAAGATCGGCGCCTCGGCCAGCGCGGCCGGATCGAGCGTCTCGACCTCGGCGATCAGGGTCGGTTCGTCGGTCGAGGTCAGCTTGCAGACCCAGCGCAGGCAGCTCGCCGCCGACAGCACCACGCTCATCTGCTGCCAGCGATCGGGGATCGCGTGGCAGAACGCGTGCAGGGCCGATTCGGGATAGGGTATGAAACGGTCGCCGACGACGCTTAGCACGCCTGAGGTGCCGAGCGAGACGAAGCCGTCGCCGGGCTGGGTGGCGCCGATGCCGCGCGCGCTGGTGGCATTGTCGCCGCCGCCCGCCACCACGATGCCTTCGGCCATGCCCAGCTCGCGGGCCGCCTCGGCACGCAGCGTGCCCGAGGGCGCATTGCCCTCGACGATGCGCGGCATCTGCTCGCGCCGCATGTCGCCCTCCTCGAGCAGGCTGCCCGACCAGTCGCGGCGCGCCACGTCGAGCCACAGCGTGCCGGCCGCATCCGAGGGGTCGGAGATGCGGTTGCCGGTCATCCGCAGCCGCAGATAGTCCTTGGGCAGCAGCACGCAATCGATCCTGCCGAACAGCTCCGGCTCGTGGGTCGCGACCCAGATCAGCTTGGGCGCGGTGAAACCGGGCATCGCCAGGTTGCCGGCCAGCCGGTGCAGCTCGGGCGCGCGGCGCGTCAGCGTCGAGCATTCCTCGTCGCTGCGCATGTCGTTCCAGAGAATCGCGGGCCGCAGCACGCGGTCCTCGCGATCGAGCAGCACGGCGCCGTGCATCTGGCCCGACAGGCCGATGCCGCGTACCTGGGCGTATTCGGCCGGATGTTTGGCGCGCAGCGCCGCGAGCGCCTCGCGGGTACCCTGCCACCAGTCCTCGGGCTGTTGTTCGGCCCAGCGCGGATGCGGGCGCGACACGGTGAATGGCGTACCCGCTGTGCCGACGACGGTGCCGTCGGGGGAAAACAGCAGCACCTTGACTTCCGAGGTGCCGAGATCGATGCCGAGATACATGATGGGCGGAAGCAGTCCGTCGTCAGAGAGTCGCTACTGTAGCCGCGCGGCGCGGGCCGTGCCAATGCCGGATGACCCGCACGGGCGGGGCGCGATGGCGCCCCGGGCCCGCGCCGGGCCGATGCGTCAGCGCGAGGCGAACCAGGCGTCGACGCGCGCCAGACCGGCGCGCAGCACCCGCGCAGCCGTTCGTCGGCGGCCAGCGCGGCGACCGGATCGTCGGCAGCCACGATCGCGCGCGCCACGCCGGGATCCATCACGCCGTCCTGGTATTCGTAAGGCAGCAGGCTCTGCGACCAGCGTTCCAGGAAGCGCAGGAACAGGGCCGGCAGCACGGCCGTCGAGACCGGCTCGGTGCCGCGCGCGAAGCAGTCGGCCAGCGTCGGCGCGATGAAGCCGGGGATCTTCGAGAAGCCGTCGGCGGCCACGCGCTGGTTGGTGTCGAGGATGTAGGGATTGCCGAAGCGCTCCAGCACCACATCGCGATAACAGGCCAGGTCGAGCGGGCTCGGGCTCAGCGAGGGGATCACGTCGTCGCTGACGTAGTCGTGCGCGAGCGCGCGGATCGCCGCGTCGTGGGTGCCCTCGTGGATATAGCTCAGGCCCGCCAGCGTGCCGGCCCAGGCGATGCAGCTGTGGGTGGCGTTGAGGATGCGGATCTTCGCCTCTTCGTAGGGATGCACGTCCTCGACCAGCTCTGCGCCAGCCTGCTCCCAGGCCGGACGGCCCGCCACGAAACGGTCCTCGATCACCCACTGGATGAAGGATTCGCCCATCACCGGGCAAGCGTCGTCCACGCCGGTGGCGGCCTTGACGCGCTCGGCCACGTCCGACGTCGGGCGCGGCGTGATGCGATCGACCATCGCGCTCGGGCAGGACACGTTCGCATCGAACCAGGCGAGCAGCTCGGTCAGGCCGCGTCGCTCCAGGAACTCGCGCATGCCGGCCTCGAAGCGCGCGCCGTTGCTGCGCAGGTTGTCGCAGCTCTGCAGGGTCAGCGGCCCGGCGTTGCGCGCCTGCCGTTCGGCCAGCAAGGCGGCCAGCGCGCCGTAGATGGTGGTGCGCGCGCCTTGCAGGTCGGCGGCCAGGTCGGGGTTGCCGGCGTCGAGCCGGTTGTGTTCGTCGAGGTAGTAGCCGCCCTCGGTCACCGTGAACGAGACGATCCGGCAGGCCGGATCGGCGCCGGCGTCGATCAGCGCTTTCAGGTCGATCGACCAGGGCAGCACGCGCGTGATCGAGCGGATCGTTTCATAGGCGCGTTCGCCGCCGGGCGTGACGGTCTCGAGCGTGTAGGCGCCGTGCTGGGCGGCCAGCGCGTCCATGGTGGCGCGCATGTCGTCGCGGATGTTGGCGACCACCAGCGACCACTGGCCGGCGGTGTCGCCCGCAGCAGCGGCGGCTTGATTGACGCGATGCAGGTACCAGGCCTGATGGGCGCGGTGGAACGAACCGGCGCCGATATGCAGGATCACGGGCGCGACGGTCGGCGGAGGATTCATCCCTTGTCTCCTTGTGGCCGAAGACGGCCTCGTTAAGATCTTAAGATCATTCGCTCGCTTTGTGAGCGAATGATCTTATTCGGGCTGGGGAAAGTCAAGGCGGATGGCGCGGATTTCGATGCTGCACTGCGTCGTGGCGGGGCTCGGTCGGGACCTGCGCCGGGGCCGGGACCCGGCCTTGCCGAAAAAGACAGTACCGATGCGCGGGCGATGTCTCGATACTGTCGTCTGGTCCCGATCCCGAGAGAGCGCGTCGATGAGCGATACCCGATCCGATCCCGCCGCTGCCGCCATGACGGTGCGCGATGCCGCGCTCGACCTGCTGCGCCAGTTCGGCATCGACAAGCTGTTCGGCAATCCCGGCTCGACCGAGCTGCCGATGTTTCGCGATTTCCCGGCCGACTTCGACTACGTGCTCGGGCTGCAGGAGGCGGTGGTGGTCGGGATGGCCGACGGTTACGCGCAGGCCAGCGGCCGGGCGGCGCTGGTCAACCTGCATTCGGCGGCCGGGCTCGGCAACGCGATGGGCAACCTGTTTACGGCCTTTCGCAACCACACGCCGCTGATCGTCACGGCCGGGCAGCAGGCGCGTGCGCTGCCGCCGCTCGATCCCTACCTCGGCGCGCAGCGCGCGGCCGAGCTGCCGCAGCCCTATGTGAAATGGAGCATCGAGCCGGCCCGCGCGCAGGACGTGCCGGCCGCGATCGCGCGCGCCTGGCGGATCGCGATGCAGGAGCCGCGCGGGCCGGTGTTCGTGTCGGTGCCGGTGGACGATTGGGACCAGCCGGCCGCGCCGGTGGCGCCGCGCGAGCTGAGCCAGGTGCAGGCACCCGATCCCGGGGCGCTGGCGCGGCTCGGCGAGGCGCTGGAGGCCAGCACCCGGCCGGCCCTGGTGGTGGGGGCCGCGCTGGCCCGTGGCGGGGCCTGGGACGAGACCGTCGCGCTGGCCGAGCGGTACCGCGCGCGGGTGTTCGCGGCGCCGGTTTCCGGGCGCTGCGCATTCCCCGAGGATCACCGCCTGTTCGCCGGCTTCCTGCCCGCGATGCGCGAGCGGATCGTCGAGCGCCTGGCGGGGCACGACCTGGTGGTGGCGCTCGGGGCGCCCGCCTTCACCTATCACGTCGAGGGCTTCGGGCCGTACCTGCCGGAGGGCGCGCGGCTGTGGCAGCTGGTCGACGATCCCGGCGTGGCGGCCTGGACGCCCGTCGGCGACGCCCTGGCCGGCAATCTGCGGCTCGCGCTGGCGGGCCTGCTGGCGCGGCCGGTGCCGCCCGCCGTGGCGGCCCGCGCGATGCCGCCCGCGCGCGTCGGGCCCGGTGGAGAGGGCGGCGGCGGGCCGATGTCGGTCGCGTTCGTGATGCAGACGCTGGCCGAGCTGCGCGAGGTGGCCGATATCGTGGTCGAGGAGGCGCCCAGTTCGCGGCCCGCGATGCAGCGGCACCTGCCCTTCACGCGACCCGACAGCTTCTACACCATGGACAGCGGCGGCCTCGGCTACGCGATGCCCGCCGCAATCGGCATCGCGCTGGTCACGCCGGGCCGCCGCGTGATCGCGCTGGTCGGCGACGGCTCCAGCCTCTATGCGATCCAGGCGCTGTGGAGTGCCGCGCAGCGCCGCCTGCCGATCGCCTTCCTGATCCTCGCCAACGGCCGTTACGCGGCCCTGCAGGAATTCGCGCCGGTGTTCGGCTTCGCGCCTGGAGAGGCGGTGCAGGGCACCGCGCTGCCCGGGCTGGATTTCGTCGCGCTGGCGGGCCCGGGGCCGAGTCTGCTCGAGATCGTGGTGGCCTGAGCGCGGGGCGCTTCGGGGCGGGCCGCCGGGCCGGCGCGAATCGCCTAATGATGCGCGGGCTTGCGCGGCGCGCCGCTCGATCGGCCTTGTCGATCGTAAGCGATCAGCGAACCCGCCCCTTGCGCCTCGGCGGCTGATCGGCTAGCGCTTACGCCTGCGGCTTGCGGAC
>JAYFRU010000281.1:0-4658 GCA_040946965.1 Burkholderia sp.
GAACGACATTGGTACGCTGCTCAGCGGGCGGCATAGTCGCCTCGGCTAAGGGATACGAAATTCGCGGGCAAGGTCAAGGGATCACTCCCTCTTGGTTAAAACCCATTCCCCTATTTCGATGAAAATGGATTTGAAATATTTGAAGTTATCCTGAGCAAACAGAATCGCATCCGATAGGTTTCGCCAGCCCTTTGTTACCCCCCTCGTGGTTTCAACGTCATAAACACGGTCTTGACCGTCCAAATGGATTTCGACCTTCCAAAAGCCGTTCTCCGTGGCCTTGATCCACACGGTGTAGTTATCCCGGTGCGTCTCGGCGACCACGATCATTTCGCGCTTCGTAAGTCCCATCTTTTCCTCGTCGGCAGGCAAAAATCGATCTTTTGCCACACGACGGGCTGATTTGCCACGAATTTCCGTCATTTTTTTGCCATCTTAGCATTTTGAGAATCAAATCACAAATTTGAGATTTGTTTGCAAAAACGGTGTATTGAGATCTTGGCACAGTTTTGCTGGAAGCGCAAGAGCTTGCGCCGACCTTTCGTGGCGGGGATTCCAGCAGCAGCGAGGCGAAACCAAGGAAGAACGATTCAGCCGGTAGCCCGGCGCGGAGAAAAGCTGGACGACGAGGACGAGTTGATCGCGGCTTACCTTGGGCTGAGCCCGTCGTTGTGCAGATGAACAGACAGAGAATCAAGCCAAACAGAACGGGACAAAATCACAATTGTTAATTAATTGTTAATGCGATCCTCTCCCGTTTAATTCTGAGATAAACCTTTGTTAATTCACGTATTACATTATCTTACGGAGGATAGCACCGCGCCACTATTGGCAATGGCATCAGGAGTCGGCTGCACTGGCTGTCGGGACTACTTCTTACTGGTGCGCTCAATGTGTAGAACGGCGTCAAGCAACGCTAATGAATTGCCTGCATCGGATGCGTAGATCGTGCGTGTCCTTGGGTCATAGGACACCATGACAAACGGGTCTGAGGTGCGCCCCGGAGCACGGGGGGCTTGACGCTTGGAGCGGTAGGCTCTGCATACCTCCCTCTTTTCGGCAAGCTGCTGTTTGATTTTCTTCCAGTCAAAGAGATAGTCGGGATACAACCGGCGCATGTCACGCTTATCCTGCGGCTCAAGCGTGTAATTGCGAATACGCATGATGTTGGAATTGCTTCTGCCGACTTTGACCGTGAGATAACAAAAGCCCTTCCTGGTCGTGATGAAGGCGCTGCTTTGCTTACGTTTCATCGTTTCTCGCTCCATGTCAGGAATCGGCTGCACTGGCGGATTGCAAGGCGGCGTAGAGGGCAGTCTTTCCGACCTTGAGCCGTGCGGCGGCCTCGCGGACGTTCAGGCCGTTAGCGATATGCTCCCTAGCCCGTTGCAGCTTCTCAGCGGTGACGGCAGGCTTGCGGCCACCCTTGCGCCCGCGAGCGGCGGCAGCGGCCAGCCCGGCTTTGGTGCGGTCGCGGATCAAGTCGCGCTCGAACTGGCCCAATGCGCCGAACACGTGAAAGATGAGCCGCCCCCCCGATGTGGTGGTGTCGATGCTTTCGGTCAGCGACCGAAAGCCGACGCCACGCGATTCTAGCCCGCCGATGACCTCAATCAGATGCGGCAGGGAGCGGCCCAGCCGATCCAGCCGCCACACGATCAAGGCATCACCTTCGCGCACATACGCCAAGGCCGCCGTCAGGCCGGGGCGATCCGCCTTTGCCCCGGAAACAATGTCCTCGAAAACCCGCTCGCAGCCAGCTTTGTGCAGTGCGTCCGTCTGCAAGGCCGTGTCCTGTTCCGCCGTCGATACCCGCGCATAGCCAATCAGTGCCATTGCTCGCCCTTTTGTCCGCTATTCCGTCCGCCTATCTTAATGTCCGGAAACCCAATAAACAAGCATGTTGCCGGACATTGTCCGGCATGGCCGACTAATGATCGTTTTGCGGACACCTCGCACAATGCTATCAATTGGCGTACAATGCAATCATTGAAATACATCAAAAGGAGTGAAATCAATGGCATCCGTCACTGTTCGCAACCTACCTGACGAGACACACCGCGCCTTGCGTGTGCGCGCTGCTACGCATGGCCGCAGCACAGAGGCCGAAATTCGGGCAATCCTTGAAAGTGCCGTTCGCCCCGAGGGCCGAATCAAGCTCGGCTCCCTTCTGGCCGAAATTGGCCACGAAGTAGGCGGCGTCGATCTTGAGATCGAGCGTGATAGGACACCAGCCGAGCCGGTGAGCTTTGAATGATCCTGCTCGATACCAACGTCCTCTCTGAACCATTGAAAGCGCCTGGCGATATGAACGTCTTGGCGTGGATCGATGCGCAGATGATTGAAACGCTGTACCTCTCGACGATCAGCCTTGCCGAACTGCGCTTCGGCATCGCCGTGCTGCCTGAGGGCAAGCGGCAAGACACGCTTCATGAGCGTCTTGAACAGCGTGTCCTACCGCTATTTGCTGGTCGCATCTTGTCATTCGATGCCCCCGCGTCGGAAGCCTATGCAACGTTGCGCTCCCGTGCCCGCTCGACTGGAAAAGCCATCGCACCCGCAGACGGCTACATCGCCGGCATAGCGGCTACACATGGCTTTGCCGTAGCCACGCGCGACACATCACCTTTCGACGCTGCCGGCTTGGTCGTCATCAACCCTTGGACATGGAGAGCGTAGCCATGAATACCCCGCTGTCACCTATTGCCGAAACGGCCCGCTTGGAGGCCGCAACCGAGACACTGGCCGAGTACATTGGCTATCTGAACAGCGAGATCGACGCCGAGCAGGACAAGGCGGAGCCGAACGCTGGCCGCATCGAGGCGCTAGAGCACGAGCTGGAAATCGTGATTGACGAGCGCCGCGCCATTACGCCCGACAATCTCAACCTGATTAACCGGGCCTTGTATGTCTACGCGCCCCTGCTCAAACCGATGCACGGGTGATGCGTAATGGATGACAATCGCTTCCAACTGAGTCCGCGCAAACACGCGGCCCTTTACGAGAAAATCGAGCGGCATCATTTCAAGAAGACCGAACCGGCCGACCGCCCGCAGGCGATCATCTTGGGCGGCCAGCCCGGCGCCGGCAAAAGTGGATTGCTCGAAGCCAGCAAGCAAGGCTTTGCAGATCGCAACGTCGTCACGATCAACGGCGACGAGCTGCGCTACTACCACCCGCAATACCGCGACATTCAGAAGGCTGACGAGCGCCGCTTTGCCGAACTGACCGACCCGCACGCACGGCCGTGGACCAAGCAGCTATTCGACCGCACCATCGAGACACGCCGCAACGTCGTGTTCGAGGGCACGATGCGCGAGGCCGGCCCTATCACCGAAACGATGCGACGCCTCAAAGCGGCTGGCTACTACGTCGTTGCGCGCGTGATCGCCGCCAATGAGCGCGACAGCATGGCCGGTATCCACCGCCGCTACGAGGAACAAAAAGCAGCCAAAGGCTTCGGCCGCTGGTCGAACGTGCAGGCCCACGACGATGCCTACAAGGGCATGCCGGCGACGGTCGAATACATCGAGCGCAACAAGCTGGCCGACCGCGTACAGGTCTACGACCGCAAGGGCAACGTCCGGTACGACAACGAGCTGCAGGGCAACGAGTGGAAGCGGCAGCCGGCAGCGAAAGCCGCCATCGAGGCCGAGCGAGAGAGGCCGCCGACACCCGAAGAACGCCGGCAGCAAGAGGCCGAATGGGCAACGATCCTCGCAATGATGGCCGCACGTCGGGCCGATGAGCGCGAGATCGTGCGCGTGCGCGATGTAGCGCGCCAGTACGGAGGGCAGCAATACCCGGAGCATAAGCCGGCCGAGTACGAGCGCCAGGACTACGGCCGGCGTGCCGAGGTGCCCGAGCTGCGCACGCCCGAGACGGGCAAGACCTACCAAGGCCCAATTGTCTCGGCCGACGACAAGCACGTCATCCAGTCAGTCAGCGAGGGCGGCCGCGAGCTGCATATTCAGCATGAGCGCCTTGTTCTGAACAGCAACCGCAACGAGCTGTTGAACGCCGGCGTGAACGTCGAGATTCGCTACCCGTACAACCGGGTCGGCATCGTGAAGGAATGGGGAGGGAAAGAGATTCAAGGCCCGGCATCCAAAGGCATCGAACCCAAGGATTTCGGCAAGACGTGATGCAAGCGGCGAGGTTGAAGGAGCCGCCCGACAACCCCGCCTAACCCATGCGAACTTGTACAAGGAAACAGACCATGTGGCACATCCGTAGGGCTGAACGCATTCTAGCAAAGGGGTGTGACCGCGTCTGCGAAACGCAACAGCAACCGCAAGCGGGCAATAAAAAATCCCGGCCTAAGCCGGGATCAAGTTCCAATGTTCAACCTCTCATCAAGAGAGGCTTAACGGTCGGAATTGTAGCAGCCGCGCGGTTGTGAGAACAGAGACGAGAAAGGACGTTTGAGATGAAGAAAATCAGCGAACTAACCGCCCAGCTAACGCCGGCCGAAATGCTCCAATGGCGTGACGGATATCGGCACCACCTCGAATCCCGAGGCATTCCGCCACATTCAGCGTCAGAATTGGCAAGCAGGGTAGCCTACCGGCCCGACCTCTACCTGCGGCGGCTCCGGTTTTTCTAGACACAGATTTGGGGTAAAACACATCATCCAAACTGGAGTCTGAGATGTTGAA
>JAYFRU010000282.1:0-4605 GCA_040946965.1 Burkholderia sp.
TCAGTGAGGTCGGAATCAGGGCTCATAAACAGGTTCACGTTGCATGACCGAGGCGACAACTACCTTGACGCGCACCGCCCCTCACGGGGAATTTGAACTGGCCTCTTACAGTCGTGCGCGGAGTCGGCGCCCGTCACGCCCATTCGCGATGTCGGTCTGCCAAGCGCTGATTCACGTCCGTGACCCGAAACGCATGCGGATCGAAGCGGCCGCCAAGCCAGTCGAGCAGCTCGCGCTTCTCGCCGGTCATGCGGCCCGCGAGCGTGCTCAATAGATGCGCGTGGCCGGATGGTCCGCCGCAGTCCTCGGGCGGACAGGCATGGCGTCCGCCGGTGCAGCGCGGATAGCGCGCCCGCGTGCCGGGTTGGATCTCGGCTTCGATCTCGATCGCGTGGTGCCAATCGTCGCCGATATCGTAGGTATAGCCCAACGTGTCGCCGAGGCGAGCGACGTCAAGCAGGCGTACACCGCTCGCGCGATCGCAATCCAGGTCGATGCGGTCCAGGACGCCGTACAGCCCGAATCCGTAGCGGTGCCTATCGCCCCACCCCATTGCCGCCTGCACAATCGTGTGCAGCTCGGCCAGATCGATGTCCGCCAGGATCTCGATACGTCGCCAGATCTCCGGCTTGACGCCGAGCAGACGCACGCGCACCCGCCAGATCCGCAGACCTAGGACACCGGGCTCGCGCGTCACGATCGCCCCTGGCGGGCCGAGCGTGTCAGCCGTGACCATGTGTGCGCGTGCATCGTGCTCACCCGAATGCGTCCAGCGCCGATCGCCCCAGTGGGCGTCGAGCGCACAGGTGACGTCGCCGTCTTCGGCCTGGTCCGCGATGTCGTCAAGCCAGCGTTCGACCCGCCAGTCGAGCATCTGCAGCGTGTCGTAGCGGATCGCCAACAGCACGACACCGGATTCGACAGCGGCCGTATATCGGCCAACGCCAGAATCCAGCGTTCGAGCGCGTCGCGGGCGCGCTCGGCGCGACGGACGGTCGAGGCGCGCACCTGCAGCGTCACGCGCACGTGCGCAAGTTGCTTGCTGGTCCCTTGTAGGGGCTTGGCATCGGCTGCCCCACGCGGCTCGACCACCGTCACTGTGTCGGACACCGCCATGACCTCGGTGGCGGCCGCCAGCAGGATCGGAACATCAAGTGCCTGCATCTGCGCAAAATAGCCCGCCAGCTCGCTGCGCACGCGCTTGGTCTCGGCCTGCGCGTAGATCGAAGTGGTCGCGAACGACGCATGGCCCAGCACCTTCTGCGCCACGTCGGGCGGCACATTCGCCGCGATCGCCTGCGTGCCGAAGGTGTGGCGCAGCGCGTGCGGCGTCGCACTCGCCAGGTGTTGGCGCGCGTCGTCGGTCAGCGCGAGCCGCTCGCCCAGCTCCGCGAACGCCCAGTTCACCAGCCCGCGCAGGCCGTTGGCTGAATACCCGGCCGCGCCGAGTTCGTTGCCGTGCAGGCGCTGCGCGGCCGGCGTCGGCGGAATGTCGGTTGGCTTGATCAGCGGCGCGGTCTCGGGCGGTGCGTCGAAGTCAAGTTCGCGATCGGCCCAGTGCGCGCGCAGCGCGGCCACGCAGGCGGCACTAACCGGCACCGAGCGCTGCTTGCGGCCCTTGCCGACGATCTGCAGGGACCAGCCAGCCGGCACATCACCATCGGTCGGAACATAACGCAGGCGCTCGCGCTGCGCGAGGGTGGCCTCGGTAATGCGCAGACCCGAGTCGCCCATCACGAAGATCGCTGCGGCGGCTGTTCGTCAGCGTGCGGCGTCGGGTCCAACACGCTGCGTCTGTTCGATGAGTCCCTGCCGCACCTGGGTCCAGAGCGCGAGCGGCAACGCGCGCTCGATGCGGATCGCGTGCTCGGGCGTGACGGTCGCTGGATCCGTCACGCCCGCCCACGGGTTGCCGGCCAGATAGCGGACCTGGACGAGCCAGTCGAACGCGCCTCGGATCACCAGCACCGCGTATTTCTGGCTATTGGGTGTCAGGCCGCCCGGCGCGAACGGTCGCCAGCGCGGTGATTGGCGCGACTGGCGCGGGCCCACGAAGCGATCGGTTGGCGCGGCCAGGAACGCCTTGTAGGCGTTGCAGTCCTCGACGCTCAGGGATGACAGGGCGGCGCCACGCTCGGTGACCGCCCACAACAGCAGCCGCTCGAGCTCGCGCGTGTACGCGCGCAGCGCCTGCGGTCGATCGCTGTAGCGATGCAGGTACGCTCGGATCGCATCCAGATCGTGCTGCGCCTGCAGGTAGCACAGGCCACCGGCGCGATTCACGCCGTGCGCCCCGGACAGGATGTGCGGCAAGGCGATGCGCTCAAGCGGCACAAGCGCGCCGGCTTGCCCTCCCTGACTGCCGGCGGGCGCAAGCATCACGTGCTGGTCGGCCCGCGCCGCGAGCGGTTCGTCCGCGTCGACGTCGGCGTCGATCGTGACGCCAAGCGACTCGGCGTGCTGGCGCAGCCAGGCGACCAGGATCCGCGCACGCAGCAAGCCGATGCGCGGCACCGAGCGCCACCAGCTACCACTGCGGCGATTGCATAAAGCGACCAAATCGCCCAACGTCGCCACCCCCTCCCCGGTCAGTCGCCGGGCAATGAGCGGCCGGAACCAGCCGCCGACCGGGTGCGTCGTCAACGGTCGAGCGACCGCAAGCTTGGACGCATCCTCGACCATCTTGAGGGTCATGGCGGTGAGCTTCGCGCTGCCGTGCTGCCGGATCGACGTCTTGAGGTGCTCGGCCAGTGCGGACGAGCCGTGTAGCTGCGCGAGGTGCACCAGGTCGTCGCGCATGGTACGCAGATGCCGCTCGAGCGCGTCGGCCGACGCGCCGGCCTCGGATTCGGAATCGTAGTAGCGCTCGGCGATCGCGCCCGACGACACGCCCTGCACGTACGCGCGCAGCGCCGCGTAGTCAGTGCGCGTATAGGTACGCGGTGGCGGCAAGACCAGCTGTTCGGCTGGCACGTTCACAGCGTCCCCCGGTCATCACGTGTGCCGTAGGGCCGGACGCGTAATACCTCCCATTGGGCGGTGGCTTCGAGTGCGACGAGCCAGTCGAGCGCCGCGTGGCCGGTATCGGTCAACGCCGCAACGGCGATCGGCGCGGGCACGTACCGGGATTGTTCCGATACCTGTTGAGACAGGCGTACCGGCTGCCGGACCCAGGCGATGAAGCCCAGTTGCGCAAGTGCGTCGACGGGCGCACCGTGTCGGTAGCGCATCACCTGGCGATGGCAGAGGTGCCGCAGACCGTCGAGCACGGCCGCATACGTGGGCGTCGAGAGTGTCGGGTTTATCGCTGCCACGGCACGCTCCCCACCGCGATCCACGCGCCGATCACGAGACCCAGTGCACACAGCGCCGCATAGACCAAGCCCCAGGCGAGCCGGATTATGCAGTGAGGATGCGCCCCGCCGCGCGCAAAGTTCTTATCGCTCTGTCCTGTCATGCGTTCTCCGATGGCGCTGCAAACAGTCGGGCGTCCCACGCGACCGGCTGAGGGTCACTAATCGCTAGGCGGGCTGCGTCTGGGTGGGTGGGATTGATCAGCGCGTTCCACTCGGCGCGAGCGACTACCGATGGCACCAACAGAATCGCGCCGCGCTGCTCGGCCAGCCATGTGTCACCGATCGTGCGGGCGAGCTGCAGCGATGCATCGTCCCAGCCGGCTGGCAGCGCGTCGGCCCGCTCGATCGTCACGTCCGCCGGCACGTCGACCTCGACCCACACATGGGTGCGCGGCACTTTGCCGATGCGCGCGTGCACCAGCACCTCGAGCATCGCACCGGCGAACGTGGTCGCCGCGTAGATCATCGGGCGTCCCGGGCTGTTGAATCGCCCGCCAACCAGCATCGCGCCGGTACCGCTCCAGACTGGGTAGCGCCGATCGGCAATTCGATAGAGCTTCAAACCGGCAACCCGTAAAACAGTTGCCACAGCAATTCTTCGACGCGGCGCGCACCGAGCTCGGTGAGTGCGACATCGAGCGGTGCCCGCCCTTCGAGCAACGGATGAGGCGTCGCAAGGAACGTGCGCGCATCGTCGCCGTCGTCCCACACGTAGACTGCGGTGGCCACCACGCGCGCGAGTCGTTCAGCCTTCTCGGATTCGTCGCGCGTGAGGCGGTCGCGCCGGCGCTTGTAGGTCGCCTCCGGAATGATGCGGGCGAGTAGCGTACGGCGCGCGTCGGCGCTACCGGCCGCGCGCTCGACCCCGGCCCGCAAGGCGGACTTCGGCAGGCCCTCGCGCACACGCGCCTCGAGTTCAGCAAGGGTATGCGGCAGGGGCGAGAGCGCCATCACGGCAGCGATGGCTTCGGGCGGGACGAGTTGCATAGGGGTGCTCGAATAGGATCATATGATACACAAATATAGATCAAAAGATACCAACATTCAAGACAACGGCCCTGCGGATCGCACCATCCTTTTCCTTGGATACAATAGTTGCCGGCGTCTGAGCCAAACCTGTTCCCGGGTTAAATCAGAGTGTACTTTCCTTAGAGACGGTTTCAAAAAGGCCCTGTGGGGCTGTTAACTTTCGCGGCGAGCGGTTAACCTCAGGCATCGGAACAACCGAGATCGAGGAGATGGGCCAGCC
>JAYFRU010000283.1:0-4590 GCA_040946965.1 Burkholderia sp.
ATTCCGTCGAAATGAACAGTCATTTCGGCAGGATGAACACGCGTTTCGGTCGCTGAACAGCCGTTTCGGCAAGTCGAGCATCTGTTTCGGAAACCGCCCGAAGTGTTCAGCTTCAACCGAAACGGCTGTTCACCTTTCTCCGGAAACCCTGTTCGACTTCAACCGAAATCACTGCTCGGCTTCGCCGAAATACGCAGTCGAGGTTGAGGATCGCGAGCGAGGTGGACTGGTCGAGCCTCACCGCCGTCGAGCCGATACACAGTTCCGAGCGCGCGCCCTGGTCGTTCCAGAGCTGGTCGCCGCTGATCATCGGCCGGTTGACGGCCGCATAGGACCAGTCGCTCGCGCCGGCCGGTTCGGTGGTCACCGACCCGGACAGGTAGTCCAGCCGCGCCACGCGCGCGGGCGGATGCCGCTGGCCTGCTGCATGCCGGGGGCGGAGGGCGGCGGCGTGGGTTCGGTCTGCGCGAGCGAGGCGGCCGGGGCCAGCGTGGCGAGCGCCAGCAGGGCCGAGGCGGCCAGCGCGGTGAGGGGCGGAGCGGGGTCATGGCGAACTCAGGATTCGATGGCGCGGCGCATGCCTGCACCGTTTGAATTCACTCTACCCGCGCGTCATGTTTCCGGGCCGACGCTTTTGTAATGCGTCCATGCGCGGCTGTAACAAAGCATGTCGCTGTCCCCGTTTTCGTCAAGCATTTGCAATGGAGACGTCAAGCACCGGTAAGCAAGGCCTCGAAACGGCGCTGCCCATCGGGCGTGATGCGCAGCACGCGCGGCTGGCCGGCCGGTTCGATCCAGCGTTGCGCCAGCCAGGCGTCGAGCAGCGCGTCGCCGAGCGCGCCGGCCAGGTGGGCGCGTCGCTCGCTCCAGTCCAGGCGGGTGCAGGCGAAACGGCGCCGCAGCCGTCGCTGCGCGCCGACATCGATCCGCCAGCGGCGCGCCAGTTCGTCGGCGCCGAATGGCGTGACCTCCAAATCGTGCAGGCCATCGGCGGCGGCCAGCCAGCCGCGCTCGCGCATGCTGTCGTAGACACGCATCGCCAGCTCGCCGGCCATATGGTCGTAGCAGGTGCGCGCGTGGCGCATCTCGAGCGGCACGGTACGCGTCACGATCGGCACGCTCCGCAGCGGCGCGGTGGCCTGCGCGAGATTGGCGAGCGTCTCGATCGAGGATGCGACCTCGGGCGAGGCGATCCGGTAATAGCGATGCCGGCCGCGCACCCCGAGCGCGAGCAGGCCGCCGTCGGTCAGGCGCGCCAGGTGCGCGCTGCCGTCCATCAGCGCCCACAGCATGGCCGCGCGGCCCGGATCGGCCAGCAGGGCGCCGAGCCGGCTCAGACCGGGAAAGTGCGGGTCGGTGACGATCATGGGCGTGCCTCGGTGGGGAAACGGGTCCGGCTAGTGTAGGCGCCGTCCGCATTCGATGGTTCAGGACGGCGTGAAGTCTCGAATGCAGGGCAGGTCGATCCTGCTGCCGCGCGTCCCGCGCCGTGCCGCGTAGAATGCGCGGATCGGGTTTCGAGGACAGGCAATCATGCGGGAACTGAGCAAACTGCTGCTGGCCGCGCTCGCGGCGGCCTGCCTGTGCGCTGGCTGCGCGAACGGCGGCGCGGCATCGGCCGGCGGCGGCCAGGGCAGCATCGAGATGTACGGCACGCTCGACCAGGGCATCACGGTCCACAATTGAGCCAGGGCCGGCTGCGGCACAGGATCGCGTTGGTGAACCGTATAATCGGCCTTCCCCACACGATACCGCCCGAAACGGAGCCAAGATGTCGAACGCCACGCCTACCGCGCCCCTCGATCGCACCGAGACCGTGTTCCGTTTCCTCGCCGAGCCGACCTCGGTGAATTTCGGCGGCAAGGTCCACGGCGGTGCGCTGATGAAATGGATCGACGAGACCGCCTATGCCTGCGCGGCGATCTGGTCGAGCCGCTACTGCGTGACTGTCAGCGTCGGCAATATCCGTTTCAAGCGACCGATCCTGGTCGGCAACCTGGTCGAGCTGAAGGCGAGGGTGGTCGCCACCGGCCGCACCAGCATGCACATCCACGTGACCGTGCACGCGGGCGACCCGAAGGGCGGCGTGCTGCGCCAGACCACCGACTGCATGGTGGTGTTCGTGGCCGTCGACGAGAACGGCAACCCGCTGCCGGTGCCGCCGCTGGTGCCCGTCACCGACGAGGACAAGCGCCTCCAGCAATACGCGCTGGATGTGCGCGAGGCGCTCGACAAGCTCGTCGAGTTGAAGCCGGAAGAGGTGGCCAAGGGCGTGGTCTGAGCCGAGGCGCCGGCCTTGTCGTTGGTATCGAGGGCCGGCGCCGCCGGCCCTTGGGTTCATGGCTTGCCGATCATCTCGGCGGGCTTCACCCACTCGTCGAACTGCACGTCGCTCACGTAGCCGAGCGCGAGTGCCGAGGCCTTCAGGGTGGTGCCTTCCTTGTGCGCCTTCTTGGCGATCTGCGCGGCCTTGTCGTAGCCGATATGCGGATTGAGCGCCGTCACCAGCATCAGCGACTCGTTGAGCAGCGTGTCGATGCGCGCGCGGTTCGGCTCGATGCCGACCGCGCAATGATCGTTGAAGCTCAGCGCGCCGTCGGCCAGCAGACGCACCGACTGCAATACGTTATGCGCGATCATCGGGCGGAACACGTTCAGTTCGAAGTTGCCGCTCGCGCCGCCGAAGTTGACCGCCACGTCGTTGCCGAACACCTGGCAGCAGAGCATCGTGACGGCTTCCGACTGCGTCGGGTTCACCTTGCCCGGCATGATCGAGCTGCCCGGCTCGTTCTCGGGGATCGACAGCTCGCCCAGGCCGCAGCGCGGGCCGCTGGCCAGCCAGCGCACGTCGTTGGCGATCTTCATCAGGCTGGCGGCGACCGTCTTCAGCCCTCCGTGCGCGAACACCAGCGCGTTGGCTGCGGCCATCACCTCGAACTTGTTGGGCGCGCTCACGAACGGCAGCTTGGTGAGCCGGCCGATCTCGTCGGCCACCGCCACCGCGAACTTCGGATGCGCGTTCAGGCCGGTGCCCACCGCAGTGCCGCCCTGCGCGAGCTCGTACAGATGCGGCAGGGTCGATTCGACGTGGCGGATGCCCTGGTCGAGCTGGGCCACGTAGCCCGAGAATTCCTGGCCGAGCGTGAGCGGCGTGGCGTCCTGCAGGTGGGTGCGGCCGATCTTGACGATCTCGGCGAAGGCCTTCGATTTTTCGTCGAGCGTGGTGCGCAGGCGCTTCAGAGCGGGCAGCAACTGGGTGTGGATGGCGAACGCGGCGGCGATGTGCATCGCGGTCGGGAATACGTCGTTCGAGGATTGGCCGCGGTTCACGTCGTCGTTCGGGTGGACCTGGCGCGACTCGCCGCGCACGCCGCCGAGCAGTTCGCTGGCGCGGTTCGCGATCACCTCGTTGAGGTTCATGTTGGTCTGCGTGCCCGAACCCGTCTGCCAGACCGCCAGCGGGAATTCCTCGGGATGGCGCCCGGCGATGATCTCGTCGGCGGCCGCGACGATCGCCTTGGCCTTGTCGTCGGCCAGCACGCCGAGCTCGCTGTTGACCGTGGCGGCCGCGCGCTTGATCAGCGCAAGCGCGTGGATCAGCTCGGGCGACTGCTTTTCCGTCGAGATATTGAAGTTTTGCAGCGATCGCTGCGTCTGCGCGCCCCACAGGCGGGCGTCCGGCACCGCGATCTCACCGAAGGTGTCGCGTTCCATCCGTACTGCTTCGCTCATCTTTGACTCCGTCACAAGAAAATAGCCACGCCGCGCGCATCGGGCGCGGCACGAAAGCGTAGGTAGGGACGGGCGCCGTTCTGTCGACGGCGTCCAGAGGCGACAAGCGTAGCGCCGCGCGCGATTTTACGTCGGCTGGCGGCGCGACGGGAAGCACGGGGCGCGGCGCCCGGGCAAGCCGGCGCGCCCCGTGCGGGCGCCTCAGCGGGCGGCGCCGCGATGCGCGTCGATCACGGCCTGGGTCTTCTTGTGGAAACGCCAGGTCATCAGCACGGCCACGCTGGCCAGGCCTGCGGCGAGCCCCCACTAGAGCCCGCGCGCGCCGAGCCCGACGTGGAACGCGAACCAGTAGCCGACCGGGAAGCCGACGCCCCAGTAGCCGAGGGTGGCGACGATCATCGGCACGCGCGTGTCCTTCAGGGCCGCGCAGGCAGCCCGAGCTCACCGTCCGCATGCCGTCGACGATCTGGAAGATCGCGGCGATGCCGAGCAGGCTGGTGGCCAGCGCAATGGTGCCGGCGCTCTTCGGGTCGTCCAGGTGCAGGTAGAGGCCGACGATCGCATGCGGCGCGACCACCAGCAGCAAGCCGGACAGCGACATGAAGGCCACGCCCAGCCCGATCGCGGCGAAACCCGCGTGACGCGCGGCCAGCGGCTGGCCGGCGCCCATCCAGTAGCCGACCCGCACGTTGGCGGCCTGGCCGATCGCCAGCGGCACCATGAAGGCGACCGAGGCCACGTTCAACGCGATCTGGTGCGCGGCCAGCGAGGCTTCGCCGAGCACGCCGATGGTCAGGCCGGTGGCGAGGAACAGCGTCGATTCGACCCCGTAGGTGATGGCGACCGGCCAGCCGATGC
>JAYFRU010000284.1:0-4581 GCA_040946965.1 Burkholderia sp.
AATCCGTTCGCATCGCCTGCAATCATCACCACGTGGGCTACTCCGTCCTCATGCTCGATTTATGCAACAACGCCCCGTAGCGCGCCAGCTTCAGCTGCAGGCCGCGCACGTCGGCCGGATCGCCCGGCGCGCGACCGGCCAGCCTCGCGGCCACGGTCGCGTCGTCGGGCCAGGCGCCGATGCCGGCACGCGCCAACGCCTGCCACGGGAACGTCGGGCCCGGGTCGATCTTGCGCTGCGGGGCGATATCGCTATGGGCGACCACGCACGTCGGCGGGATGCCGTAGCGCGTGACGATGTCCTTCGCCAGCTTCACCACGGCCTCGATCTGGTCCGGCGCATAGGGCTGCCAATGGCGATTGGCCGGCGCGTCGAGCGGGCCCGCGTTGACGATCTCGATGCCGATCGAGGCCGCATTGAGTTCGGTGGTGCCCTGCCAGTCGCTGACGCCGGCATGCCAGGCCCGCTGGTTTTCGGGCACCAACTGCAGCACCACCGGCTCGCCGTTGCGGCGCGGCGGGTGGCTCGGCACTAGGTAGTGCGCGCTGACCTCGTTGTGGGTCAGCACGAACAGCGCGCACTGGTCGTCCGACTCCGTGTAGTGCAGCACCAGAAAGCGCACGCGCGAATCGGTGCCGCGCGCCGGGTGGCTGGTGTCGGCGACATAGCCGTCGCGCTCGACCAGCGTCGGCGAGGTGCAGGCGGCAAGCAAGGCCGCCGCGTCGCCGAACACGAGCACGCGCCAGGCAAGGCAGGCGCGCCGTCATGACGACCGAAGCAAACGGCTGCATCGCACGCACCCTCCGGCCCGCCCGCGCTTACTTCGCGACCGCGGCACGCCGCTGGCGCACCGCTTCGTACAGGCACACGCCGCTGACCACCGAGACGTTCAGGCTCTCGACGCTGCCGGCCATCGGGATGTTCATCACGTCGTCGCAGGTGTCGCGCGTGAGGCGGCGCATGCCCTCGCCCTCGGCGCCCATCACCAGCGCGACCGGGCCGTCCAGCTTGGTCTCGTAGAGGCTCGCGCCCGCGTCGTCGGCGGTGCCGATCACCCACACGCCGGCGTCCTTGAGTTCGCGCAGCGCGCGGGCCAGGTTGGTAACAGTGATGTAGGGCACGGTGTCGGCGGCGCCGCTGGCGACCTTGGCCGCCGTCGCGTTGAGGCCGACCGCGCGATCGCGCGGCGCGATGATGGCATGCGCGCCGGCCGCGTCGGCTACCCGCAGGCAGGCGCCGAGATTATGCGGATCGGTCACGCCGTCGAGCACCAGCAGCAGCGCCGGGCCCTGGATCCCGTCGAGCAGCTCGGCCAGGTTCTGCGCGAGCGGCAGGTCCTCGACGCGCGCCACCACGCCCTGGTGGCGCTCGGTCTGCGCGAGCCCCCAGAGGCGCGTCTCCTCGGCCGCGATCAGCCGCACTCCGGCCTCCTTCGCGGTGGCGAGGAAATCGATCATGCGGCGATCGCGCCGCGTCTGGTCGTACAAGACCTCGGCGACCGTCGACGCATCGTGGCGCAGCCGCGCGGTGACCGCGTGAAAACCGTAGAGAACCTTCAAACGTGACATGACTGGAGCTACCTTCATCTGGGCGCGGCGCGCTCGGCGCGCATCGCGCAATGGTAAAACGCAAGCGCCGCGTGACCGGCGGCTGGCCGGACAACGCGGCGTCTTCTGGGCTTCGGCTCGACGGACCGGCACCGGGTGGCGCCGGCTGCGGCGTCAATATTTCTTGCGCGGTCGCGCCTTCTTGGCCGGCGACTTCGAGGCCGGCCCGCCCTTCTTCTTCGCGGCGGGATGCGCGGGACGCGCTTCCTTGGCGGCCGGCGCGCTCGGGCTCGCGACGGGCTTCTTGCGACGCGCGGGCAGTTCGTCCTCGCTCGCGGTGATGCCCGGCATCGCCCGCACGCGCGCGCCGCCGCGCTCGGCCGCAGCCGGCATCGGCGCCGCACCGCGCGGCGTCTTCACGGGCGTGTCGCGCACCAGGCGGAAGTCGATCTTGCGCGCGTCGAGATCGACGCGGCTGACCTGCACCCGCACGCGATCCGACAGCCGGTAGCGAATACCGGTGCGCTCGCCGCGCAGTTCGTTCTTGATCTCGTCGTACTGGAAGTAGTCGGAGCCGAGCTCGGTGACGTGCACCAGCCCTTCGATGAACAGCGTGTCGAGCTGCACGAAGATGCCGAACGGCGTCACGCCGTTGACCATCCCGCCGTACTCCTCGCCGAGCTTGTCGCGCATGAAATAGCACTTGAGCCAGGCCTCGACGTCGCGCGAAGCCTCGTCGGCGCGGCGCTCGTTGGCCGAGCAATGCAAGCCGAGCTCTTCCCAGATCGCATTGTTGCTGCGGGTGCGATTGCGCGCGGCGGCGTCGTCCTTCTGCATCGCGCGGGCACGCGGCGAGATCGCCGTGTTCAGCTCGACGCCATCGGGTGCCTTCGGCACGTACTTCTGGCCCGACAGGATCGCGTAGATCGCGCGGTGCGTGAGCAAGTCGGGATAGCGGCGGATTGGGCTCGTGAAATGCGCGTAAGCATCGTAGGTGAGACCGAAGTGGCCGATGTTGTCCGGGCTGTAGACAGCCTGCTGCATCGAGCGCAGCAGCATCGGCTGCAGCATCTGCGCATCGGGCCGCTCGCGGATCTTCGCCATCAGGGCTGCGTAGTCGCTGGCGTGCGGGGTCTCGCCGCCGCTCAGCGTGAGACCCATGCCGCGCAGGAAGGAACGCAGGTTCTCGAGCTTCTCGGCAGTCGGCCCCGCGTGGATGCGGTACAGGCCCGGCTGCTTGTGACGCTTCATGAAATCGGCCGCGCAGACGTTGGCGGCCAGCATGCATTCCTCGATCAGCTTGTGCGCGTCGTTGCGCTGGCGCGGTAGGATCTGCTCGATCTTGCCTTGCGCATTGCAGACGATGTAGGTCTCGGTGGTGTCGAAGTCGATCGCGCCGCGCTTCTGGCGCGCCGCGAACAGGGACTTGAACACTCCGTAGAGATTCTGCAGGTAGGGCAGCAGCTCGGCGCGGCGCGCGGCCTCCGGGCCCTTGGTGTTGCCGAGCACGGCCGCTACTTCGGTGTAGGTGAGCCGCGCGGCCGAATTGATCACGGCCGGGTAGAACTGGTAGCCCTTCACCTCGCCGCGCGAGGTCACCACCATGTCGCAGACCAGGGTGCAGCGATCCACCGCCGGATTCAGCGAGCACAGGCCGTTGGACAGCTTCTCGGGCAGCATCGGGATCACGCGGCGCGGGAAGTACACCGAGGTACTGCGCTCCAGCGCGTCGACGTCGAGCGCCACGCCCGGCTTCACGTAGTGCGAGACGTCGGCGATCGCGACGATCAGGCGGTAGCCGTCGCCGCGGCCGACCTTCATCGGCTCGCAATAGACCGCATCGTCGAAGTCGCGCGCGTCCTCGCCGTCGATCGTGACCAGCGGCACGTCGCGCAGGTCCACGCGGTAGCGCAGGTCGATCGGGCGTACCTTGTCGGGCAGCGCGGCCGAGGCCGTCAGGGCTGCCGGGCTGAACTCATGCGGCACGCCGTACTTGCGCACCGCGATCTCGATTTCCATGCCGGGATCGTCGATGTCGCCGAGCACCTCGGTCACGCGGCCCAGCGGCTGCGAATGACGGCTCGGGAAATCGGTCAGCTCGACCACCACCACCTGCCCGACCTTGGCCTTCTTGGCGTTCTGCGAGATCAGGATGTCGTGGCCGATCCGCTTGTCCTCAGGGGCCACGATCAGCGCGCCGTTCTCGTTGAGCAGGCGGCCGATCACGCGCTTGTTGGCGCGATCGGTGACCTCGACCACATGCCCTTCCGGGCGGCCGCGCCGGTCGTAGCCGACGATGCGCGCGAGCACGCGGTCGTTGTGCATGACCTTCTGCATCTCGCCGTTGGGCAGGAACAGGTCGTCCTGGCCGTCGTCGCGGATCAGGAAGCCGTAGCCGTCGCGATGGCCCTGCACGCGGCCCGCGACGAAGTTCGAAGGATGGGTCAGTTGATAATGCCCGCGCTTGTCGAGCCGGATCTGGCCGTCGCGTTCCATGGCGGCGACGCGCCGAAAGAAACCCTCGCGTTCCTGGCGCTTGATCGACAGCGCCTCGGCGATGTCGTTCGCGGCCAGCGGTGCGTCGCTCGTACGCAGCACGCCGAGAATTTCCTCGCGGCTCGGAATGGGATACGGATACTTGCTCAAGGGCTTGTCGATGGTTGTTCTCGTTGCGTGGACTTACCTGTCCGGTTCGAACGATCGGACGCCAGGTTGCGGGCCATTCTATCACCCGCAGCCGCACCAAAAACCGCGAAGCGCTGCGGACCGCCGTCCGCGAGCGGCCCGTCCGGCGCGGTGATGCAAAAAGTTGTTGACACGTTCATTCATCATGCTAAGGTTAAACACCTGCTTGATGCAGCTTGTGCCCAGGTGGCGAAATTGGCAGACGCACTAGGTTCAGGTCCTAGCGGTGGCAACACCGTGGAGGTTCGAGTCCTCTCCTGGGCACCAAAATTCTTTATCTAACAATGGTTTGCTCGACGCTTGGCGGGAATAAGGCGGGATGCTGCTGAACTTATCCCGCCCACAGCCC
>JAYFRU010000285.1:0-2658 GCA_040946965.1 Burkholderia sp.
CGCACCAATGCCTTCCTGGTCGCCCAGGTGCGGGCACGAGTGGACGGTATCGTGCTGCGTCGCGAGTTCACCGAAGGTACCGATGTCAAGGCGGGGCAACGCCTGTACAAGATCGATCCGGCGCCCTACATCGCCCAGTTGAACAGCGCCAAGGCCACGCTCGCGCGGGCCCAGGCGAACCTCGCCTCCACCAACGCGCAGGCCGCGCGCTTCAAGGTGCTGGTGGCCTCGAACGCGGTCAGCAAGCAGGACTACGACAACGCCGTGGCCTCGGCCGGCCAGGCCGCAGCCGACGTGGCCTCGGGCAAGGCGGCGGTCGATACCGCGCAGATCAACCTCGGCTACACCGACGTGCTGTCGCCCATCACGGGCCGCATCGGCATCTCGCAGGTCACGCCGGGTGCCTATGTGCAGGCCAGCCAGGCGACCCTGATGTCGACCCTGCAGCAGCTCGACCCGATGTACGTGGACCTCACGCAGTCGAGCCTGGACGGCCTGAAG
This sequence comes from Burkholderia sp., assembly GCA_040946965.1. Taxonomy (GTDB): domain Bacteria; phylum Pseudomonadota; class Gammaproteobacteria; order Burkholderiales; family Burkholderiaceae; genus Burkholderia. Next base: position 502 of record JAYFRU010000285.1, read on the forward strand.
CTGCGCCAGGACATCCAGAGCGGCCGGATCAAGACGAGCGGGCCGAACGCGGCCAAGGTCAAGCTGGTGCTGGAAGACGGCAAGACCTATCCGCTCGAGGGCAAGCTGCAGTTCACCGACGTGACGGTCGACCAGACCACCGGCTCGGTGACGATCCGCGCGCTGTTCCCGAATCCGAACCACGTGCTGCTGCCGGGCATGTTCGTGCGTGCGCGCATCGACGAAGGCAGCAACGACAACGCCTTCCTGGTGCCGCAGATCGGCATCCAGCACGATCCGAAGGGCCAGGCGATCGCGCTGGTGGTCGGCCAGGACAACAAGATCGCGCCGCGCGTGCTGCAGACCTCGGGCACCTATGGCCAGACCTGGATCGTCGAGGGCGGCCTGCAGTCGGGCGACCGCGTGATCGTGCAGGGCGTGGGCAAGGTTCAGCCGGGCATGACGGTCAAGCCGGTGGCGGCGCAGCTGCCGCCCGACCAGAACGCGGGCAAGGATCCTAGCAGTCTGCCGAGCGCGGCGACCGACATGAGCTCGGGCGCTTCCAACGCAGCCGGTGCCTCGGGCGCTTCGTCCGCAGCCCCGGCCAGCGGTGCGGTGGCCGGTTCGGCGGCAAGTGCGACGACAGCTTCGGGCGCGTAATCACAGGGGGCCTGTTTCATGGCAAAGTTTTTTATCGATCGCTCGATCTTCGCGTGGGTGATCGCCATCATTCTGATGCTGGCCGGTATCGCGTCGATTTTCACGCTGCCGATCGCCCAGTATCCGACCATCGCGCCGCCGTCGATCCAGATTTCCGCCACCTACCCGGGTGCTTCGGCGAAGACGGTCGAGGACACGGTCACCCAGGTGGTCGAGCAGCAGATGAGCGGCCTCGACAACTACCTGCACATGTCGTCCACCAGTGACGATTCGGGTACGTCGACCATCACGCTGACGTTCGCGGCCGGCACCAATCCCGACATCGCGCAGGTGCAGGTGCAGAACAAGCTGTCGCTGGCCACGCCGATCCTGCCGCAGGTGGTGCAGCAGCTCGGCCTGAAGGTCACCAAGTCGAGCAGCAGCTTCCTGCTGGTGCTCGCCTTCGTGTCCGAAGACGGCAGCATGAACAAGTACGACCTCGCGAACTACGTGGCCTCGCACGTGGAGGATCCGATCAGCCGTCTGAACGGCGTCGGTACCGTCACGCTGTTCGGCTCGCAGTATGCGATGCGGATCTGGCTCGACCCGAACAAGCTGACCAACTACTCGCTGACGCCGGTCGACGTCTCGAGTGCGATCTCCGCGCAGAACGTGCAGATCGCGGGCGGCCAGATCGGCGGCACGCCGGCGGTGCCGGGCACGATGCTGCAGGCGACCATCACCGAGCAGACCCTGCTGCAGACGCCGGAGGAATTCGGCAACATCCTGCTGAAGGTCAACCAGGATGGTTCGCAGGTGCGTCTGAAGGATGTCGCGAAGCTGAGCCTGGGCGGCGAAAACTACAACTTCGACACCAAGTACAACGGCCAGCCCACGGCAGGTCTCGGTATCCAGCTCGCCACCAACGCCAATGCGCTGCAGACGGCGAACGCGGTGCGCGCCAAGATCGACGAGCTGTCGAAGTACTTCCCGCACGGCCTGACCGTCAAGTACCCATACGACACGACGCCGTTCGTGCGCCTGTCGATCGAGGAAGTGGTCAAGACGCTGCTGGAAGGCATCGTGCTGGTGTTCCTGGTGATGTACCTGTTCCTGCAGAACCTGCGGGCGACGATCATCCCGACCATCGCGGTGCCGGTGGTGCTGCTGGGCACCTTCGCGATCATGTCGGCGGTGGGCTTCTCGATCAATACCTTGTCGATGTTCGGCCTGGTGCTGGCGATCGGCCTGCTGGTGGACGATGCGATCGTGGTGGTCGAGAACGTCGAGCGGGTGATGTCGGAGGAGGGGCTCTCGCCGAAGGAGGCGACCAAGAAGGCGATGGGCCAGATCACCGGCGCGCTGGTGGGCGTGGCCCTGGTGCTGTCGGCGGTGTTCGTGCCGGTGGCCTTCTCGGGCGGCTCGGTGGGCGCGATCTACCGCCAGTTTTCGCTGACCATCGTCTCGGCGATGGTGCTGTCGGTGCTGGTGGCCCTGATCCTGACGCCGGCGCTCTGCGCGACCATCCTCAAGCCGATC
>JAYFRU010000285.1:2758-4553 GCA_040946965.1 Burkholderia sp.
GGTCGTATCAAGAAGGTGTACGTGATGGCCGATGCGCCGTTCCGCGCCACGCCGGAAGACCTGAACATCTGGTACGTGCGCAACGGTGCGGGCGGGATGGTGCCGTTCAGCGCCTTCGCGACCGGCCACTGGACCTACGGTTCGCCGAAGCTGGAGCGCTACAACGGTATCTCGGCCGTGGAAATCCAGGGCCAGGCCTCGCCGGGCAAGAGTACCGGCCAGGCAATGACGGCCATGCAGGCGCTCGCGCAGAAGCTGCCGGTGGGTTTCGGCTACTCCTGGACGGGGCTGTCGTACCAGGAAATCCAGTCCGGCTCGCAGGCGCCGATCCTCTACGCGATCTCGATCCTGGTGGTGTTCCTGTGTCTGGCGGCGCTGTACGAAAGCTGGTCGATCCCGTTCTCGGTGATCATGGTGGTGCCGCTCGGCGTGATCGGCGCACTGCTGGCGGCGACGCTGCGCGGACTCGAGAACGATGTGTTCTTCCAGGTCGGCCTGCTGACCACGGTGGGCTTGTCGGCGAAGAACGCGATCCTGATCGTGGAGTTCGCGCGTGAGTTGCAGGTCGGGGAGAAGATGGGCCCGGTCGAGGCGGCGCTGGAGGCGGCACGGCTGCGGCTGCGCCCGATCCTGATGACCTCGCTCGCCTTCATTCTCGGCGTGCTGCCGCTGGCGATCAGCAACGGCGCGGGTTCGGCCAGCCAGCACGCGATCGGTACCGGCGTGATCGGCGGGATGCTGACCGCGACCTTCCTCGCGATCTTCATGATCCCGATGTTCTTCGTGAAGGTGCGCGGCGTGTTCGGCGGCGAGAAGGAAGATCCCGACGAAGCACTGCGTCTGGCGCAGGAGCATGCGCATCGCACGCAGGAAGGCGGTGAGGGTAACAAGGAACATTGATGACCATGCGAAAACTCGTTTTGACTGCAATGGCATTCGCGCTGGTCGCCACAGGTTGCACGATGGCGCCGCACTACAAGCGCCCCGATGCACCCGTGTCGGGCAGCTTCCCGTCCGACGGCGTCTACGCGACGCAGCCGGGCGCGGACGCTGCGCACAGCGCCAATGGCCAGGCCGCCGCCGACATCGGCTGGCGCAACTTCTTCGCCGATCAGCGCCTGCAGGCGCTGATCGAGATCGCGCTGAAGAACAATCGCGACCTGCGCGTCTCGGTGCTCAACATCGAGGCGGCGCGCGCGCAGTACCAGATCACGCGCGCGGGTTTGTTCCCGACGCTGAGCGGCACCGGCACCGGCGATACGCAGCGGCTGCCGGCTGGCGTAGCGACCATGGGGACGGGGCAGCCGTTCATCTCGCGCAGCTACAACGTCGGCCTGTCGGCCTCGTGGGAGCTGGACCTGTTCGGCCGGATCCAGAGCTTGAAGGACCAGGCCCTGGCGCAGTACCTGTCGACAGCCCAAGCCTGCAAGGCGGCGGAAATCTCGCTGATCTCGCAGGTGGCGGACCAGTACCTGACGCTGCAGTCCACGGACGACCTGTTGAAGGTCACCGAGGACACGCTGAAGACGGCGCAGGACTCGTACAACCTGACCAAGCTGCAGTTCGACAACGGCACCGGCTCAGAACTGGACCTGCGCCAGGCGCAGACGGTGGTCGAGCAGGCGCTGGCGAACCAGCAGGCCGAGGCGCGCGACCGCGCGCAAGCCGTGAACGCGCTGGTGCTTCTGATCGGCGAGCCGCTGCCCGACGATCTGCCCGCCGGCATGCCGCTGGGCTCGCAGGGCTTGCTGACCGATATCCCGGCCGGCCTGCCCTCGGACCTGCTGACGCGCCG
>JAYFRU010000286.1:0-4553 GCA_040946965.1 Burkholderia sp.
CGACGAAGCTCGCGAAGGTGTACTTGGGGCGGCGCGCCTGCGCCAGCGAACGCTGTGCGGCCAGCAGGTCCTGCTGCACCTGCATGTAGCGCGCGAACAGCGGCGTGAGCGTCTTCAGTTCGTCGAACAGCGCGAAGCCGATCGCGCCGACCGTCTCGCCGACCTCGTCGACCAGCGGCAGGCGCGTCACCACCAGCGGCTCGCGGCCGGTCTCCATGATGTCGAGCAGGATCGGCCGCCCGGTGGCGACCACTTCGCGCATCAGGCTGTGCGGGATCACCGCCTCGCAGTCGAGCCCGATCGCCGTCCTGGGATCGGCGAAGCCGAAGCGCGCGGCATAACGCGAATTGATCCAGACCACGCGCGCGTCGCGATCGACGATCAGGGTGCCGGCGCTCGAATGTTCGAAGGTGCGGAACAGCGATTCGGCCGCGCGCGTCAGCACGTCGCCGTAACCCGCCGGCAGGTTCGACCAGTCGTTCATCATGGTGTCGTCGTCTCCGATTTATCTTCGGATCGTGGATGATCGTCTCCGAATCGGGACGGATTGTCTCACCGAAGAGACACCCGCCAATAAAGGCCCGGCCGGCCTTTCGCGGCGGCTTGTCGGAATCGGGCGACACGCCGCCCGGCGTTTCGTCTCGAAACCGGGACGGCTTCGGTAGAATCGATCGCCGGCGCCCGGCCAAGGCGGCATCCGCCGGCCGGCGCCCTGCCGGCAAGGGCGCTGGCACGGAACCTGCACCTCTGCGGCGCCCCACGCAACGGGCAACCGCATCGACAGAATCAGAATCAAATAATCAGGAGACTCACTTGTCCTTTATCATCGTCCTCGCCGCCCTGGCGTTCCTGATGTTCGCCGCCTATCGCGGCTACAGCGTGATCCTGTTCGCGCCGGTCGCCGTCCTCGGCGCCGTGTGCTGCTGACCGATCCCGCCGCCGTCGCGCCCGTCTTCTCCGGCATCTTCATGGACAAGATGGTCGGCTTCGTCAAACTCTATTTCCCGGTATTCCTGCTCGGCGCCGTGTTCGGCAAGGTGATCGAACTGTCGGGCTTCTCGGAGACGATCGTCGCCGCCGCGATCCGCTACATCGGCCGCTCGCGCGCCAATGCGGTGATCGTCACGGTCTGCGCGCTGCTCACCTATGGCGGCGTCTCGCTGTTCATGGTGGTGTTCGCCGTTTATCCGTTCGCGGCCGAGCTGTATCGCCAGAGCAATATCCCGAAGCGGCTGATGCCCGGCGCGATCGCGCTCGGCGCCTTCTCATTCACGATGGATTCGCTGCCGGGCACGCCGCAGATCCAGAACATCATCCCCACCACCTTCTTCAAGACCACCGCCTGGGCCGCGCCGGCGCTCGGCACGATCCGGCTCGGTGTTCATCATCATCGTCGGCCTGAGCTACCTGGAATGGCGCCGCCGCTCGGCGATGGCCAAGGGCGAGGGCTACGGCACCTCGCTGGTCAACAAGCCGGAGCGCGTCGAGACCAGCTCGCTGCCCAACCCGATGCTGGCGATCGCGCCGCTGGTGCTGGTCGGCGTGGCGAACTTCGCGCTCACCACGTGGATTCCGCAGTGGTACGGCGATGCGAGCTACACGGTGCCGCCCGAGGTGCTGCCCGGCCTGCACGCGCCGATCTCCACCGATCAAGTCGCTGGTGGCGATCTGGTCGGTGGAGGCCGCGCTGCTGCTCGGCATCCTGCTGGTGGTGATCACCGCCTTCAAGCGCGTCAGTGCGAAGTTCGCGAGCGGCACCAGGGTGGCGGTCGGCGGCGCGCTGCTGGCGGCCATGAACACCGCCTCGGAATACGGCTTCGGCGGCGTGATCGCGGCGCTGCCGGGTTTCCTGGTGGTCGGCGACGCGCTCAAGAGCATTCCGAATCCGCTGGTCAACGCGGCCGTGTCGGTCAGCTCGCTGGCCGGCATCACCGGCTCCGCCTCGGGCGGCATGAGCATCGCGCTGGCGGCCATGTCGGACCTGTTCATCAAGGGCGCCCAGGCCGCGCAGATCCCGATGGAAGTGCTGCATCGCGTGGTGGCGATGGCCAGCGGCGGCATGGACACGCTGCCGCACAACGGCGCGGTGATCACGCTGCTGGCGGTCACCGGCCTCACGCATCGCGAGTCTATCGCGACATCTTCGCCGTCACGGTGATCAAGACGCTCGCGGTGTTCTTCGTGATCGGCGTCTACTACGCTACCGGGCTGGTCTGAGTTCGGCAGCGAGGCCAGCGAGGCGCGGCCGGGCGATATCCTGGGGCATTCGTCGCCAGGATGGCGGGCCGCGATCGCGGCCCGATTCCGTCCCGATGGCGACCTCGGGCAGCGCGGATACGCATCGATTTTCCGGCGCGTCCGGGCCTGCGCCGCGCCGGCCGAAGGCAGTCCGTGTGAAGCCGATATGTCATACCAGCCGGCGCTTTCGCGCTGTTGCGCCGCTTGAAATTCTCGTTGCGAATGGTCGGTTCGCGTTACACTGCGCTGAAGCAGTTCGCAGCACGACATCTTCCATTGACACGATACGAGGACCTGTTCGATGCGCACTACCGGTGCTTCCGGGGCGATGACCCTCCTGACCGAACTGGATTCGGCCGACGGCCGCGAGCTGCGCTCGCTGCGTCTCGAGGCCACCGAGGACGGTAAAAGCGTGCTGCTGATCGAAGTCGACGAGCGCAAGCCCGGCATCCATCGTGAAGTGCGTTACGAAATCACGCCGGCCGAACTGATCGCAGCGATCCGCTCGCACGGCGCCGAGCTGCCCGGCGAATCCCACGTCGCCGGCAATTTCGCGCGCAGCCCCTCCTGAGTTCTCCCGCTTTTCTCCCCGCCCTTCCCCCCCATTTCCCGCTTCCAACGGTGAGCAAGCGCCGCGCGCCCGGCTCACCGCTTCGCGGCAGTCAAGAATTCGACGCTCTATTGACTTGAAAATGGTCGATAATCGGCGCATCCAGTCAGCCCCACCCTCGCCGCTGCGTCCATTCGCCATGCTGCATGACCTCGTCGCCCAGTACGGACCGCTGATCGTGTTCGTCAATGTGCTGGCCTGCCCGTGCCCGCGATGCCGACGTTCGTGCTGTTACGGCGCGATGGCGACCATGCATCCCGACATGATCGGCATCCAGCTCTGGTGCCGGTCCTGCTGCTGCCGGTGCTGGCGGCGGTGCTCGGCGATTCGGCCTGGTACCTGGCCGGGCGCCGCTTCGGCGGCCGCACCCTGAAGACGATCTGCCGACTGTCGCTCTCGCGCGACAGTTGCGTGAAGAAAACCGAGCAGTTCTTCGGTCGCTGGGGCGTGCGCGTGCTGGCGATCGCGTGCTGCGTGCCGGGCCTGTCGCTGGTTTCCGTGCCGATGGCAGGCGCGCGGCGGCACCCGCTACCGCACCTTCATCGGCTACGACGCGCTAGGCGCGCTGCTGTGGGCAGCCGTCGGCCTGTTGATCGGCTTGCTGTTCGCCGCCCAGATCGACTGGCTGTTCTCCAGCGCGAGCCAGCTCGGCCAGGTGGCCCTGGTGCTGATCGGCGCCCTGCTGGTGCTCTACATGAGCATGCGCTGGAACCGCCACCGCGCGCTGCTGCGCCAGCTCGCCAATGCGCGCATCGACGTCGACGAACTCGACCGCCTGCTGCATGCCGAACCGGCGCGCCTGCCGGTGATCATCGGTGTGCGCACCGTCGAGCACCGCCGCCTCGATCCATTCTCGATTCCCGGCGTGCTGTTCTTCGACGAGCGCCATGTGCGCGAACTCTCGCAGCGTTATCCGCTGTCGCAGAAGTTCGTGATCTACTGCTCCTGCCCGAACGAGGTATCGGCCGCCTTGATGGCCAAGCGCCTGCCCGACGTCGGCTTCACCGACGCGCTGGCGCTGCGCGGCGGGCTCGATGCCTGGCGCGATACCGGCCGCCAGCTCGAGGGCGCGAGGCCCGGCGAGCCCTCGCCCGTCACGCCGGCGCCGAAGGCGGCCTGAGCCGCCGCGTCGCCGGCGTGTTCCCTTCGCTTCCCGTCCTCAGAACACCGTCACCGGCAGGTTCACGACCAGGCGATATTCCTGGTTCGTGCTGTCGGAGTAGTGCGCCGAGCCGACGTGCCACATCGCGATGAAGGTGATCTTCGTATCCTTGAAGCGGCCGCCCTGGATCGTGTAGGACGGAATGAAGCCGAACTCGTGATGGCGGCCCTGCACCGGCTGGCCGTCCTTCCAGTAGATGCCCGAATGCGAGGGATCGTTGGCGGCGCCCACCGAGCCGCCGGCACCCAGCCCGTCAGCCCCCAGACCATCGCCTTGAAACCGGGCAGGCCGCCGTCCTTGCCGTAGAACGTGTAGCGCAGCTGCAGCGATTTTTCATGCGGCGCGTTGTAGTCCACGTTCATCGAGTTGGTCAGGAAGATGCCGTTGGTTTCGTTCAGGTAATCGAAGAACTGGTCGCCGAGCACCTGCTGGAAGCCGGTGCGCGTCAAGGTAGTTGTCGCCTCGATCATGCAACGTGAACCTGTTTATGAGCCCTGATTCCGACCTCACTGACGGCGGCGGGGGGGGGGGGGGGGGGGGGGG
>JAYFRU010000287.1:0-4540 GCA_040946965.1 Burkholderia sp.
CCCCCCCCCCCCCCCCCCCCCCCCCCCCCCCCCCCCCCCCCCCCCCCCCCCCCCCCCCCCCCCCCCCCCCCGCGCCGGCCTCGCGCGCGCGCTCGGCCACGCGCACCACCATCGGCTTGCCGCCGAGATCGGCGAGCGGCTTGTTGGGCAGGCGCGTGGAGGCAAGGCGGGCCGGCACGACGGCGATGAAGGGCGACGGAGTGGTCATCGGTTGGATCGGAGCGAACGGGTTCGAAAGCACCGCGCCCGCCACGGGGGCGGGCGCGAGCAGGGCGGCTGGCCGGCGCTCGGCCGGTGCCTCAGTGCGAGGCGGCGGGGCCGGCAGGGTCGACGGGCGTGCCCTCGACGGTCTGTCGCGCTTCGTCGACCAGCATTACGGGGATGCCGTCGCGAATCGGATAGGCCAGCTTGTCGGCATGACAGATCAGTTCCTGCGCGGCGCGGTCATGCTGGAGCGGGCCCTTGCAGATCGGGCACACGATGATTTCAAGCAGGCGAGCGTCCACGGAGTTTCTCCACAACGAGAACGATAAGGCGGGGATCGAGCGCGGCCTCGACAGGGACGACCCAGAGTCGGGCATCGCGCCAGGAAGCGCCCAATTTTACTGCATCCTTCTCCGTGATCAGGATCACGTCGGCATCGTCGTGCGCGAACGGGTTCTCGGCGTAGGCGTAATGGTCGGGCAGGGCCCGCGTGGCGGGGGCCAAGCCTGCCGCGCGCAGGGTCGCGAAGAAGCGCTCGGGCGCGCCGATGCCGGCTGCGGCCAGCACGCGCTCGCCGGCGAACTGCGCGAGCGGCCGGCGCCGCGCGGGGGCGTCGAGATGCCAGGCGTCGCCAGGCGCGAGCCGCAGCGCGTAGGTGTTCGGCCAGGGCGGCAGCGCGCGGCTGTAGGGATCGTTGACCAGGGTGGCGTCGCGCCGCCGCGACAGCGATTCGCGCAAGGGGCCGGCCGGCAGCAGGAAGCCGTTGCCGCCGAGCCGGTGGTCGAACACCACCAGCTCGACGCGGCGCGCCATCCGGTAGTGCTGCAGGCCGTCGTCGCTGACCACCACGTCGACGCCGGGATGCGCGGCCGCCAGCGCGCGGATCGCGGCTACCCGGTCCGGACAGACCACCACCGGCGCCTGGGTGCGGCGCGCGATCAGCAGTGGTTCGTCGCCGGCGCGCGAGGCCGGCGAGTCGGGCGCGACCTCGGTCGGCTCGCGGATCTCGGCGCCGTAGCCGCGCGACACCACGCCGGGCTGGAAGCCGTTGGCGCGCAGCGCCTCGACCAGGGCGATCACGGTCGGCGTCTTGCCGGTGCCGCCCACCGTCACGTTGCCGACCACCACCACCGGCAGGCCGGTATCGACGGTTTCCTTCCAGCCGGCCGCGAAGGCCAGGCGGCGCAGCGCGGCGATGCCGCCGAACCCGGCGGCCAGGGGCGTGAGCGCCCGGGCCAGCGGGCCGCGCCGCTGCCATTCGCGTGCCAGCCTGGCCTCCAGGCGAGCGGCGAGGCCGCCGCGGCTCATCGGGCGCTTGCGCCGGCGCGGCGCGAGCGAGGCGGGATGGCGGGCGGGCGAACTGCCGACGCGGCGGACCGCAGCGAAGCGGGAGCGGACGAAACGGTCAACGAGGTTCTCCGATAGGCGGGACCGGGGCGTGCCCGGGCGGCCTCTGAGCCGGCCCGGCATGCTCCGAAAGGCGGCACTCTAGCGCGGTGCCGGCGAGCGCGGCAAGTCGTTCACCCCTGTGGATGGATCGACGTGGCTGTGGATAAGTCTGTGAGAAACTCACCATGCGATCGGCGCAAAGGCCCATGCGGCGGTCTTCCGATCGGTGTCATGTCACAATATGTCACAAATAAGGCAAGCAAAATCAATGGGTTGACGAATTTCTCAAGGGTTTTTGAGAGCTTTATTGCGTCTCTGTCCCTGATCCGGCGCGGATGTGGACACTTCGTCTCGCGGTGCGCCATGCCGGCCGCCATGCTTGCCGGGGCGGCGCGGCGACGCTATCGTGTGCCCGCTCCCTCTTCCTGCTGATGCAATGCAATCCGATTCCTACCTGACCGGCCCCGGCGGCGCGAATGCCGGCGACGGCGTGATCCCCGTCTCCGTGCTGAACCGCGCGATCGGCTCGACGCTCGAGCGCGCCTTCCCGCTGTGCTGGGTATCAGGCGAAGTGTCGAACTTCACGCGCGCTGCGAGCGGCCACTGGTACTTCTCGATCAAGGACAAGGACGCGCAGATGCGCTGCGTGATGTTCCGCGGCCGCGCCCAGCATGCGCCGTTCACGCCGCGCGAGGGCGACCGCATCGAGGTGCGCGCGCTGGTCACCTTGTACGAGCCGCGCGGCGAGGTGCAGTTGAGCGTCGAGGCGGTGCGGCGCACCGGGCAGGGCAAGCTGTTCGAGGCCTTCCTGCGCCTGAAGGCCGAGCTCGAGGCCGAAGGCCTGTTCGCGGCCGAGCGCAAGCGCGCGCTGCCGGCCTTCCCGCGCGCGATCGGCATCGTCACCTCGCTGCAGGCGGCGGCCTTGCGCGACGTGCTGAGCACGCTGGCGCGGCGAGCCCCGCATTTGCCGGTGATCGTCTACCCGGCGCCGGTGCAGGGCGCCGGCGCGGCCGAGAAGCTGACCGCGATGGTGCAGGCCGCGAATGCGCGCCGCGAGGTGGACGTGCTGATCGTGTGCCGCGGCGGCGGCTCGATCGAGGATCTCTGGTCCTTCAACGACGAGGCCTTGGCGCGCGCGATCGCCGCCAGCGAGTTGCCGGTGGTCAGCGGCGTGGGCCACGAGACCGATTTCACCATCGCCGATTTCGCCGCCGACCTGCGCGCGCCGACGCCGACCGGCGCGGCCGAGCTGGTCAGCCCGCAGCGCGCCCTGCTGCTGCGCGAGCTGGCCGACCGCCAGGGCGAGCTGCGCCGCGCCCTGCTGCACGGGTTGGAGGCACGTGCCCAGCAGCTCGATTGGCTGGCGCGCCGGCTGGTCAGTCCGGCCGAGCGCCTGGCGCGCCAGCGCACCCATTTGCAGCAGCTCGCGGTGCGGCTGACCTCGGCCGGCGCGCGGCCGGTGCGCGATGCGCGCGCGCGCTTCGCGCTGGTGATGCTGCGCTGGCAGCGCACGCGGCCCGACGTGGCGGCCGTGCGCCTGTCGGTGACGGGCTGGTCGCAGCGGCTGGGGGGGGCGCTGCGCCACCGTCACGAGCGCGCCAGCGCGCGCATGACCAGCTGCGCGGCGCGGCTCGAGGTGCTGAGCCCGCAACGCACGCTGGAACGCGGTTACGCCGCGCTGATCGACGCCCAGACCGGCCGCGCGGTGCGCGCGCCCGGCGCGCTGAAACCGCAGCGTCGACTGACCGTGCACCTGGCCGAAGGCAGCGCCGACGTCTCGCTGGCCGACGTGCAGCCGCGCCTGGGCGACAACTTCTGAAGGCCGGCGCGGCCGCTGGCGACATGCCGCGTTCACGGGACCGGTTCATGCTCATCTTCGTCATGCAGCGAGCGTGATACCGGATATCGGGAATCTGTCAGGCCGGGTTCCGATCTTGCGTCTCGCCGTTATCGCACCATCCTTGCCGGTCGGACGGAGGCGGGCGGTTTCGAATACCCGCGAGTTTGCGGGGTTATTCGGTCTCGCCTACAATCGAACGTTCTGTAGGCCCTAGTCCCCCACATACTTCAAAGGAATCGCCATGGCTCATACGCTCCCGCCGCTGCCGTACGTTGAAGACGCGCTCGCTCCGCACATCTCGGCAGAGACGATCCAGTTCCACTACGGCAAGCATCACCAGACCTATGTGACGAACCTGAACCACCTGATCCCGGGCACCGAGTTCGAGAACCTCTCGCTCGAGGAGATCGTGAAGAAGTCGTCGGGTGGTATTTTCAACAACGCTGCGCAAATCTGGAATCACACCTTCTTCTGGAACAGCCTCTCGCCACAGGGCGGCGGTGCACCGACCGGTGCGCTGGGCGACGCGATCAATGCGAAGTGGGGTTCGTTCGACGCCTTCAAGGAAGCCTTCACGAAGACGGCCGTGGGCACCTTCGGTTCGGGCTGGGCCTGGCTGGTGAAGAAGGCCGACGGTTCGCTGGACCTGGTCTCGACCAGCAACGCCGCCACGCCGCTGACGACCGACGCCAAGCCGCTGCTGACGATCGACGTGTGGGAACACGCCTACTACATCGACTACCGCAACGCCCGTCCGAAGTTCGTCGAAGCGTTCTGGAACATCGTGAACTGGGACTTCGCCGCGAAGAACTTCGCGTAAGTCACGGCAGTGTAGCGTGACAATATAGTCTGGAAAGTGCAATAAAGATTGGAAAACCCAGACTGAGCGGTGCAATAAAGTTTTGAAACTGTAGAGAAATTGAAAGCCTTCGGTACGAGGGCTTTCTGCTTTTTATGCTCGCTTTTTTGGGTATCGTCGACTTCCAGCGGTAGGCGAGTTATCTGCCACAGCGTCAACTGGGGTTCAGTGAGGCGTTGTTGCATAAATCCGATTTGGCGCGGTGACGTTTACGCGCAACGGTCGCAGCCAGGCCTCTGTTAACAATT
>JAYFRU010000288.1:0-4535 GCA_040946965.1 Burkholderia sp.
GTCCGTCCACATCGGCTGAGATCATGAGCAAAGGCATTACTCCGTCCTCGCGCCTGATTTATGCAACAACGCCGCGTCGAGGCGGATTTCCGGCATGGCTACGGGATCGGCGCGAACGCCGTGCTGTCGCCCGACACGGCGCTGCGCACGCTCGGCGACGATATCGCCGGCCTGCGTCGCGCGCTGGCCGAGTTGGAGCGTGACTTGCTCGCCTTGAGAGAAATCGGTGCGCTCAAGGACTGGCTGGCCGGCTTCGTGAGCTAGGCCGTTCCGGTTTCGGGGGAGGGCGGGGTCAGGCGTCGTCGTCGCTGCGGCCGATGATGCGCGCCGGGAACGGTTCGCCGCGCGGCCGCGCCGGATGGGCGTCGTCCTCGCGCAGCCGTTTCGGTGCGATCGCATCGAGCAGCGCCTGCTGCTCGTCGGGAATCCGGTAGTCCCAGCCGAAGCGGTTCAGTTGCAGGCTCTGCGCGATGCGCAGAGCCGGTTCCATGAAGCGCACGGCAGCGGCTGGCTGGTAGCGGGGCTCGACCGTCCTCAGGAACAGGGTCAGCCAGCGGCTGAAATGCGCCGGCTCGACGCCCTCGAGCGGCTGGTGCTTGGCCTGCAGGTTGCCGCGATAGCCCTTGGTGCCGAGCACCAGGTTCGACCAGAACGCGACCATCTTCGGCAGGTGCTCGTCCCAGCGGCCATCGAGCCTGGCGCCGAACACCGGGCCAAGCAGCGGATCGGCGCGCACCTGCAGGTAGAACGCATCGACCAGGCTGCGGATATTGTCCTCGCTGGGCTCGGCCTCGCGCGGGCTGCCGGGCGGGGGCGAGGCCGGTTCGGGAGCCGGGCTGGCGGTGGGTTCGGGGGCCGGATTAGTGGTGATCATGGTCGAGAGGGGAAACGGGGCCGCTCCACTGTCCTGTCGCGATTTTGTCGCACAATAGCGGACGGCCATCCGCCAAAAAATGCTTCCAGGGCGCATATTATCGCGCGATTCCCGTTTCGGCAGGCGCCCGTATCCCGTGGCTGCCGCCGGCGCTGGCACCTCAACGACACGATCGACTTCGCTCATGAGACTGACCGACTACACCGACTACTCGCTGCGCATGATGCTGTTCCTGGCGGTGCGCAGCGAAGGCCTGTCGACGATCCAGGAGATTTCGGACGCCTACGGCATCTCGAAGAATCACCTGATGAAAGTCGTGCAGCGGCTCGGTGAACTTGGCTGGGTCGATACCGTGCATGGCCGCAACGGCGGCCTGCGCATCAATGCGAATTCAGGCCGGCTGACGATCGGCGAGGTGGTGCGCGCCACCGAGAGCGATTTCGCCCTGGTCGGCTGCTTCGGCGGCGAGGGGCAGGGCGTCGAGCACCGTTCCTGCGTGATCGAGCCGCATTGCCGCCTGAAGGGCGTGCTGTACGCCGCGCGCGAGGCCTTCTTCGCCGAGCTGGACCGCCACACGATCGCCGAGCTCGCGCGCCCCGCCTCGCCGCTGGCGGCCGCGCTCGGCATCGTGCCGATCGTCGTCGAGCCGGCCTGAGGGCCGGCTGCTTCGTCCCGAGGCGCCGGGCGCCGCCATCCCTTCTCGTTTCTCGCTATCCTGAGGCGGCCGCCGATCCGGCGCCGTCATCGAGCCTGCACGCGGCCCAGGCAGACTGAGTCTGCCGCCCGCTCGCCGCCGCGATCCTGCCCCATCCCGAAAAGCCATGCCGGGCGGGGCTGAGCAAGGCAAGGCACACATCTTGCTTAGCGAGCGCTTGAAACCTCGGCAAGCAGCCTCATGTTGGAGCTATTCGAAAATTGGAGGTCTCTTCATGAGAATCGACAAGCTCACCACCAAGTTCCAGGAAGCGCTGGCCGACGCCCAGAGCCTCGCGGCAGGCCGCGACAATCAATACATCGAACCCGTCCATGTGCTGGCTTCGCTGATCGGCCAGACCGACGGCTCGGCGCGCTCGCTGATGTCGCGCACCGGCGTGCACGTGCAGGCGCTGCAAGGCGCGCTGAACGAGGCGATCTCGCGCCTGCCGCAGGTCACCGGCACCGACGGCGACATCCAGATCGGCCGCGAGCTGGCCGGCCTGCTGAACCAGGCCGACAAGGAAGCGCAGAAGCGCAACGACAGCTTCATCGCCAGCGAGATGTTCCTGCTCGCGGTGTCCGACGACAAGGGCGAGGTGGGCAAGCTGGCGCGCCAGCACGGCATGACGCGCAAGGCGCTGGAAGCCGCGATCGCGGCCGTGCGCGGCGGCTCCCAGGTGCACAGCGCCGATGCCGAGAGCCAGCGCGAGGCGCTCAAGAAATACACGGTCGACCTGCCCGAGCGCGCGCGCTCGGGCAAGCTCGATCCGGTGATCGGCCGCGACGACGAAATCCGCCGCTCGATCCAGATCCTGCAGCGCCGTACCAAGAACAACCCGGTGCTGATCGGCGAGCCGGGCGTAGGCAAGACCGCCATCGTCGAGGGGCTGGCGCAGCGCATCGTCAACGGCGAGGTGCCCGAAACGCTGAAGAATAAGCGCGTGCTCTCGCTCGACATGGCCGCGCTGCTGGCCGGCGCGAAGTATCGCGGCGAATTCGAGGAGCGCCTGAAGTCGGTGCTCAGCGACATCGTCAAGGACGAAGGCCGCACCATCGTCTTCATCGACGAGATCCACACCATGGTGGGCGCCGGCAAGGCCGAGGGCGCGATGGACGCGGGCAACATGCTCAAGCCGGCGCTCTCGCGCGGCGAGCTGCACTGTATCGGCGCGACCACGCTCGACGAATACCGCAAGTACATCGAGAAGGACGCCGCGCTCGAGCGCCGCTTCCAAAAGGTGATCGTCGACGAGCCGAGCGTGGAGGCGACCATCGCGATCCTGCGCGGGCTGCAGGAAAAGTACGAGCTGCACCACGGCGTGGACATCACCGATCCGGCGATCGTGGCCGCCGCCGAGCTCTCGCACCGCTACATCACCGACCGCTTCCTGCCGGACAAGGCGATCGACCTGATCGACGAGGCCGCCTCGAAGATCAAGATGGAAATCGATTCGAAGCCCGAATCGATGGACAAGCTCGACCGCCGCCTGATCCAGCTGAAGATCGAGCGCGAGGCCGTCAAGAAGGAGCAGGACGAGGCTTCGCAGAAGCGCCTGCAGCTGATCGAGGAAGAGATCGAGCGGCTGGGCCGCGAGTATGCCGATCTCGAGGAGATCTGGACCGCCGAGAAGGCCGCCGTGCAGGGCAGCGCCCAGCTCAAGGAGGATATCGACCGCGTGCGCGCCGATATCGCCAAGCTGCAGCGCGAGGGCAAGCTCGAGAAGGTGGCCGAGCTGCAATACGGCAAGCTGCCGCAACTCGAGGCGCAGCTCAAGCAGGTCACCCAGGCCGAGGAGCAGGAGCAGCACAATCCGAGCAAGCTGCGGCTGCTGCGCACCCAGGTCGGCACCGAGGAAATCGCGGAAGTGGTGTCGCGCGCGACCGGCATTCCGGTGTCGCGCATGATGCAGGGCGAGCGCGAGAAGCTGCTGCACATCGAGGAAAAGCTGCATGAGCGCGTGATCGGCCAGGACAAGGCGATCAGCGCGGTGGCCGATGCGATCCGCCGCTCGCGCGCGGGCCTGTCGGATCCGAACCGGCCCTATGGCTCGTTCCTGTTCCTGGGGCCGACGGGCGTCGGCAAGACCGAGCTCTGCAAGGCGCTGGCCGGCTTCCTGTTCGATTCGGAGGATCACCTGATCCGCATCGACATGAGCGAGTTCATGGAGAAGCACAGCGTCGCGCGCCTGATCGGCGCGCCGCCGGGCTACGTCGGCTACGAGGAAGGCGGCTACCTGACCGAAGCCGTACGCCGCAAGCCGTACAGCGTGATCCTGCTCGACGAGATCGAGAAGGCGCATCCGGACGTGTTCAACGTGCTGCTGCAGGTGCTCGACGACGGCCGCATGACCGATGGGCAGGGCCGCACCGTGGACTTCAAGAACACGGTGATCGTGATGACCTCGAACCTCGGTTCGCAGGTGATCCAGTCGGTGGTGGGCTCGCCCCAGGAAGCGGTGAAGGACGCCGTGTGGGAAGAGGTCAAGCTGCACTTCCGCCCGGAGTTTCTGAACCGGATCGACGACGTGGTGGTGTTCCATGCGCTCGATCGCAGCAACATCCAGTCGATCGCGAGGATCCAGCTGGCGCGCCTGCACGAACGGCTCGCCAAGCTCGACATGCAGCTCGAGGTGACCGATGCGGCGCTCGATCAGATCGGCAAGGTCGGCTACGACCCGCTGTTCGGCGCGCGCCCGCTCAAGCGTGCGATCCAGCAGGAGATCGAGAACCCGGTGGCCAAGCTGATCCTCGCCGGGCGCTTCGGGCCCAAGGACGTGATCCCGGTCGACGCGCAGGACGGCAAGTTCGTGTTCGATCGCGTCGTGCACTGAGCCGCGTTGGCGTGGTCGGCCCAGGCTTCGGGAAACCCCGCTTCGGCGTGTTTTTTTGTAAGCGCTCAGCGAACCCGCTCTTACGGCGCAGAAGCCAGCGAGGTACACCTGGTATTTTCAGCGCACTGAGGAGG
>JAYFRU010000289.1:0-4534 GCA_040946965.1 Burkholderia sp.
GCACACCGGCTCCTCAAGCGCTGGCCGCCTGATCATGCCGCTCCGCCCGCATACACCAGACTTGACGATTGCTCCGCTTCGAATTTCCTATGCGTCAAGCACTCGGCCGACGCCTTCTTCGAGGCCAGCGAGGCGAAGAACCTGCGCATGATCGCCGGCAAGGTGCTGATGGACCGCAATTGCCCGGCATTCCTGCGCGATACCACGCAATCGGGCCACGACGACAGCGCCGAGCTGATCACGCGCTGGCACGGCCGCAGCCGCCAGATGTACGCGCTCACGCCGCGCTTCGCGCCGACCTCGACGGTGGAGCAGCTGGAGGCCTGCGCCGAGCTCGCGCGCCGCCATCCCGACGTGTTCGTGTAGAGCCACGTGGCCGAGAACGTCGACGAGGTGCCCAGATCGGCACCCTCGCGCCGGGCTCTGAGGCCGACTTCGTGGTGCTCGACCCGCGGGCCACGCCGCTGCTGGCGCGCCGCACCGCGCGCGCCGAAACGCTGGACGAGCTGCTGTTCGCCTCGCCATGCTCGGCGACGACCGCGCCGTACACAGCATCTATGCGGCCGGCCGCTGCGTGCACGAGCGCGATGCGGCACGGCACGCGGAGGCGGCGCTCGCCTGATATCCGGCCTGATACCGGCCCGGGCGCCGGCGCTCACTGAGGAATCCGGATGAAAACAGGGCCCGGCGCGAAATCTGGCGTCGGGCCCTGTTTTTTTGACGATCGGGTCGAGACCGGGTGGTATCAGCGCCTCGCCGAGCGCCTCCCGCGCGGCCTTACTTCGCTGCGGGGGCTGCCGGCGCGGCGCCGGAAGCCGGGGCGGCCGACACCGCGCGTTCGTTCGAGGCCGGCGCGGCCGGGCCACCGCCGTTGCGGTCCACCGGCAGGCGCACGGTGCGCGTCGAGCCGTTGCCGAGCGGGAAATCGGCCAGCGCCGAACGTGCCAGATAGGGCATCGCCGTCACCAGCGAGCTGCCGCCGCCCGAATTGCGCGCGCTGACGTTGTAGACCTCGCGGCCGGTGCCGCGCTCGGTGATGCGAATCGTCAGCGAGCGCTCGTAGACGCGGTAGGTCTGGTTTACATAGCCGGTCGGGAACGGGCCCCAGGGGCCGAAGCCGCCCCAGGCGCCGGCGCCGCGCCAGTAAGGGCCGGGGCCGATCCAGGGATCGTAGTAGACCGGTTGCGGCACGTTCACCAGGTCGCCCTTGATGCCGTAGGTGAGCGCCACCAGGTAGCGCGCCTGCTCGGCCGGCACGCGCCGGAACGACAGCGTCGACAGTTCGTTGGCGACGATGTTCTCGTAGGTCGCCTGCTCGAGGCTGTTCCGTTCGTCCTGGTCACGCGTGAATGCGTAGCTACGGGTCGCGTCGCTGCCGCTCCAGTCGGAGAAGGCCGTGACCTGGGTGCTCACATAGCTCGCGCAGCCCGACAGCAGCACGACACAAGCGCTCGCGAGCCACAGGGCGGCGCGGAACGTACGATTCGCTTTCATCTGGATTCTCTTGTTCGATGTCGCCCGGCGGGCGCACCGCGATCATACGCTGTGCGACCCGCCGAAATATCAGGCAGACCCGCCGCCCGGTGGAAAGTTCGGTCCGCGCAACATCCCATCCCTTTGTACAATGCACGCACGCCCCCGTCACGAGCGGGTCGGCGAACTCCTCCGGTTTCCGAACTCCTACGCCCACGCACGACATGTCCGATACAGCCGCCCAATCCACCGTGATTCGCCGCGCCGACTACACGCCGCCCGCGTTCCTCATCGGCAGCGTCGAGCTCGAATTCGACCTGGTGCCCGAGCGCACCGTGGTGCGCAACACCATGCGCGTGCGTCGCAACCCCGACGCCGCGCTCGCGCCGCATCTCGAACTGCTCGGCGAATCGCTGGAATTCATCGCCGCGCGCGTGAACGGCCAGCCGGTGGATACGGTGCGCGCCCACGAGCACGGCCTGACCGTCGAGAACCTGCCCGACGTTTTCGAACTGTCGATCGACAGCGCCTGCGCGCCGGCCGGCAACACCACGCTGTCGGGCCTGTACGTGTCGAGCGGCAACTTCTTCACGCAATGCGAGGCGGAAGGCTTTCGCCGCATCACTTACTTCCTCGACCGCCCCGACGTGATGGCGACCTATACGGTCACGCTGCGCGCCGACAAGAGTGTCTACCCGGTGCTGCTGTCGAACGGCAACCTGGTCGATTCGGGCGAACTGCCCGAGGGCCGCCACTTCGCCAAGTGGGAAGACCCGTTCCGCAAGCCGAGCTACCTGTTCGCGCTGGTGGCGAGCAAGCTGGTCGCGATCGAGGAGACCATCACCGCCGCCTCGGGCGCGAAGAAGCTGCTGCAGGTCTGGGTCGAGCCGCACGATCTCGACAAGACGCGCCACGCGATGGATTCGCTGATCCACTCGATCCACTGGGACGAGCGGCGCTTCGGCCTCGAGCTCGATCTCGACCGCTTCATGATCGTCGCGGTCGGCGATTTCAACATGGGCGCGATGGAGAACAAGGGGCTCAACATCTTCAACACGAAGTACGTGCTGGCCAACCCCGAGACGGCCACCGACGTCGACTTCGCCAATATCGAGGCGGTGGTCGGCCACGAGTACTTCCATAACTGGACCGGCAACCGCGTGACCTGCCGCGACTGGTTCCAGCTGAGCCTCAAGGAAGGCCTGACGGTGTTCCGCGACCAGGAGTTCTCGGCCGACATGTCGGCCGGCGAGGCCGACGACGCCGGCGTGCGCGCGGTCAAGCGCATCGAGGACGTGCGCGTGCTGCGCCAGCTGCAGTTCGCCGAGGACGCGGGCCCGATGGCGCATCCGGTGCGCCCCGAGAGCTATGTCGAGATCAACAACTTCTACACGATGACGGTCTATGAAAAAGGCTCGGAAGTCGTGCGGATGTACCAGACCCTGTTCGGCCGCGACGGCTTCCGGCGCGGCATGGACCTCTACTTCGAGCGCCACGACGGCCAGGCCGTCATCTGCGACGACTTCCGCCACGCGATGGCCGACGCCAACGGCCGCGATCTGGCGCAGTTCGAGCGCTGGTACAGCCAGGCCGGCACGCCGCGCGTGACGGTGAAAACCGCCTACGATGCCGCCGCCAGGCGCTACACGGTCACCCTGCGCCAAGGTTACGGCGAGGCCTCGTCGGCTGCGCGGGAAACCCAGACCGGGCCGCTGCTGATCCCGTTCGCGATCGGCCTGATCGGCCCCGACGGCCAGGACCTGCCGCTGCGCCTGGAAGGCGAGGCCGCCGCCGGCGCCACCACGCGCGTGCTGGAGCTGACCGAGACCGAGACTAGCTACCGCTTCATCGACGTGCCGGCCGCGCCGCTGCCCTCGCTGCTGCGCAACTTCTCGGCCCCGGTGATCGTCGAGTACGACTACGGCGAGGACGAGCTCGCCTTCCTGCTGGCCCACGACAGCGATCCGTTCAACCGCTGGGAAGCCGGCCAGCGCCTGGCCACGCGCGCCCTGCTCACGCTCGCCGAGCAAGCCGCCGCGGGTGCCGAACTCACGCTCGGCGACGCCTTCGTGGACGCCTTCCGCCGCGTGCTGAGCGACGACACGCTCTCGCCGGCCTTCCGCGAACTCGCGCTGACCCTGCCCTCCGAGGCCTACCTGGCCGACCAGATGCGCGAGGCGAACCCGGCCACCGTGCATCGCGCGCGCCAGTTCGTGCGCGGCCGCCTGGCCCAGGCGTTGCGCGCCGAATGGCTGGCGATCCACGAGCGCCATCGCACGCCCGGCGAATATGCGCCGACGCCCGAGGCCGGCGGCCATCGCGCGCTGAAGAACCTGGCGCTGGCCTACCTGGCCGAGCTCGAGGAGCCGGCCGACGCCGTGCGTCTGGCCACCGCGCAGTACGAGAGCGCCAACAACATGACCGATCGCGCCGCCGCGCTCGGCGCACTGCTGTCGGCCTCGGCCGGCTCGGCCGCCGCCGAGGCGCCGGCTCGGCAGGCGCTGGCCGATTTCTACCAGCGCTTCGAGAAGGAAGCGCTGGTGATCGACACGTGGTTCGCGATGCAGGCCACGCGTCGCGGCACGACCGCGCATCCGACGCTGGACACCGTGCGCGAACTGCTCGCGCATCCGGCCTTCAACCTGAAGAACCCGAACCGCGCGCGCTCGCTGATCTTCGGTTTCTGCGCGGCCAACCCCGCGCAGTTCCATGCCGCCGACGGCTCCGGTTATGCGTTCTGGGCCGAGCAAGTGCTCGCGCTCGATGCGCTGAACCCGCAGGTGGCCGCGCGCCTGGCGCGTTCGCTGGAAAACTGGCGCCGCTTCACTCCGGCGCTGCGCGAGCGCATGCGCGAGGCGCTCGGGCGCGTCGCGGCGGGCGTCAAGTCGCGCGACGTGCGCGAGATCGTCGAGAAAGCGCTCGCCTGATCCGGCGCCCTGCGCTTCGTCCGCCATGCAAAACGGCCGGGCCGCTCACGCGGCCCGGCCGTTTTTTCGTGCGCCCGGCTGGGCGCACACACTTGGAGGTGAAAGTCCTCTACACGCCTGACAAGGGGAAGTGT
>JAYFRU010000290.1:0-4517 GCA_040946965.1 Burkholderia sp.
ATCAACGCCATCGCCAAACATCGCGTCGACTGGAATCCCGACTTTCATATCGCTTGACTCTCAAGACGGTTGCTCAGCGGCCTTGGCGACTTCCTCGCTCTGGTCGGTTTCCTGCGCCAGCTCGGCGATCGCGCGCACGCAGGCGAGCTTCATCTCCTCGGTGATGGTGGTCGCGCCGGCATCGAGCGCGCTGCGGAAGATGAAGGGGAAGCACAGTACGTTGTTGACCTGGTTCGGGTAGTCCGAACGGCCGGTCGCGACGATCGCGTCGGGGCGCACCGCCCTGGCCGCTTCCGGGCGGATCTCCGGCTCCGGGTTGACCAGCGCGAGGATCAGCGGCTGGCTGCCCATGGTCTGCACCATCTCGGGCTTGAGCACGCCGGCGCTGGAGCAGCCGAGGAACACGTCGGCGCCGTCGATCGCGTCGGCCAGCGTGCGTGCCTCGGTGTTGGCGGCGTAGCGCTGCTTGGACGGATCGAGCTGGCCGCAGCCTTCATGGATCACGCCCTTCGAATCGGTCACCAGCACGTTGGCCTTGTTCAGGCCTAGGTTGACCAGCAGGTCCAGGCAGGCGATCGCTGCGGCGCCCGCGCCCGAGCAGACCAGCTTGATCTCACCCAGCGACTTGCCGACCACCTTTAGGCCGTTGAGGATCGCCGCCGAGGCAATGAGCGCGGTGCCGTGCTGGTCGTCGTGGAAGACCGGGATCTTCATGCGTTCGCGCAGCTTCTGCTCGATGTAGAAGCACTCGGGCGCCTTGATGTCCTCGAGGTTGATGTGCCGCCCAGGGTGGGCTCCAGCATCGCGATCGCCTCGACCAGCTTGTCGGGGTCGGTCTCGGCCAACTCGATGTCGAACACATCGATGCCGGCGAACTTCTTGAACAGGCAGCCCTTGCCCTCCATCACCGGCTTGGCGGCCAGCGGGCCGATGTTGCCCAGGCCCAGCACCGTCGTGCCGTTGGTCACCACGCCCACCAGGTTGCCGCGCGAGGTGTACTTCTGCGCGTCGAGCGGATTGGCGTGGATCGCCTCGCACGCGGCCGCCACGCCGGGCGAATAGGCCAGCGACAGGTCGTACTGGTTCGACAGCGGCTTGGTCGGCGTGACCGAGATCTTGCCGGGCTTCGGATTCTGGTGGTACGCGAGCGCGCTTTGCTTCAGTTGTTCATCCATGGTGGGTCTGATCTGCGAGAAAGGCGGTGTTGGAAGCCTGGCATTCGACGTCCAGCAGGTGCCGGAACATGGCGATCGAGGGGATGGTCGAGGACGGCATGCGTCGCGCGCCGGGTCGGCGCGACGTCGAACCTGTCTGCGGGATGGGCAAGGAGACCAAAGTGCCGGGCGGATTCTAGGGGCCAATAAGTATACACCTCGGCCGAGGCGCGCGTTGC
Organism: Burkholderia sp.; assembly: GCA_040946965.1. Taxonomy (GTDB): domain Bacteria; phylum Pseudomonadota; class Gammaproteobacteria; order Burkholderiales; family Burkholderiaceae; genus Burkholderia. Next base: position 1,394 of record JAYFRU010000290.1, read on the forward strand.
TGCACTGCCAGATACCGGGAATTGCCGCGCAAGCCCGTCGCAGCAGGCGCTGCAGGCTTCGCCGCGCGCATGCCGCCGCCCCTCGCGCGCCCCGGAAAGCCCGCCCGGCGCCGGCTTCGGGGCCGCCGGGAAAACCGCGCCCGGGCGCGCCCGGCGAACCGCGACGAAAGCAGCCGCGAGCGGCCGCCCGTGACGTCCGGCTGCCCGCCGATTCGGGTAAAATGAGGGCCCACGCGCGCAGGCGCGCAGCGAAGTTCCGCCGCCGGCCATCCGCGCCGGTTCGCCGTTCTCCGGCCGGAATCCGTCGCCGCGCCACAGCGCCCCGCGCCCGGCCTCCCGCTCATCATCCAAGGAATGCCCATGACAGGCTTCGATCGTCAAACGATCTCCGACACCACCGCCAAAATCCTGCTCGAAGTGCAGGCGGTGCACTTCAACGCCGAAAAGCCGTTCATCTTCACCTCCGGCTGGGCGAGCCCGGTCTACATCGACTGCCGCAAGCTGATCTCGTATCCGCGCGTGCGCCGGGGCCTGATGGAGATGGCGGAAGCGACGATCCTGCGCGATGTCGGTTTCGAGCAGATCGACGCGGTGGCGGGCGGCGAAACCGCCGGCATTCCGTTCGCGGCCTGGATCGCCGACCGCATGATGTTGCCGATGCAGTACGTGCGCAAGAAGCCGAAGGGTTTCGGCCGCAACGCACAGATCGAGGGCCACCTGGAAGAGGGCTCGCGCGTGCTGCTGGTGGAGGACCTGACCACCGACAGCCGCAGCAAGATCAACTTCATCAACGCGCTGCGCACCGCCGGCGCCGAGGTGAACCACTGCTTCGTGCTGTTCCACTACAACATCTTCAAGGAAAGCGTCTCGGTCCTGAAGGACATCGACGTCGACCTGCACGCGCTGGCCACCTGGTGGGACGTGCTGCGCGTGGCCAAGGCCTCGGGCTACTTCGAGACCAAGACGCTCGACGAGGTCGAGAAATTCCTGCACGCGCCGGCCGAGTGGTCGGCCGCGCACGGCGGTGCCACCGCTCCGAAGGAGTAAGTGCCCGCTCGCGCCGTTTCCAGCGCGTCGCGTGAACCACGCCCGTCACGGCTGCCGTGCACGGGCGTTTTCCTTTGGGCCGGTCCGATCCCGCCTCGCGCCGCCCGTGCCCCGGGCGCGCCACCTCGCCGGGCATCGCGCGCGCTTGCGTCAACGCCTGGTGCCGAGTGCTAGACTGGCTTCCGTCGTCCACAGGGTCGCAACACGAATACGTGCCTCGACGCCGGCGCCGAGCGCGCCGGCCGACGTGACGGGAGGATCGCGCGATGCATGAAGGTGGGGATCGGAAGCCGCGGCAAGACAAGGCCCGGCGCGGCAGGAATTCGCTGCGCCTGCTCGCGGTGGTGGCCGCCGCGCTGCTCAGCACCGCGCGGCCCGGCGCGCAGGCGCCGTTCACACTGTCGAGCACCGACCTGCGCGACGGCGGCCGCCTCGATGCGGCCCAGCGCTACTCGGGCGACGGCTGCGGCGGGGCCAACCGCTCGCCCCAGCTGAGCTGGCAGCACGCGCCGCCCGGCACGCGCGCCTACGCGATCACCGTCTACGCGCTCGACTCCGACCGCCTGCGCAGCGCCGGCCCGCGCAGCTGTTCGACCACGAGATCAGCGTCTCCGCGCTCGCCTATGCGCGCCTCACCGTCACCGACGAACGCTAGCCGCCCAACTGTTTCTCGCTTCGCGCCGCGCGACACCGGATCGCGCCGACGAGGGCCGGACCGGTAGCCTGCCGCCGGATCGCCGGGATACGCCGCGCTTCAAGAATTCGTCATGCCGGCCGGGCAGGATGATCGCCGCGCGCCGCCGCTTTTTTCGGCGCGACCGGTTACGGCCCCGTCCGTGAAGTCTTAAAATGTCGGCTTTCCGGCGTTCGCGCCGGCCGCCCCATTCCGTGAGAGCAAGATGAGCACGAAAGTTTTTGTCGACGGCCAGGAAGGCACGACCGGCCTGAAGATCTTCGAATACCTATCCGCGCGCGGCGACATCGACATCCTTCGCATCGACGATGCCAAGCGCAAGGACGTGGAAGAGCGCCGGCGCCTGATCAACGACTCGGACATCACCTTCCTGTGCCTGCCCGACGTGGCCTCGCGCGAGTCGGCCTCGCTGGTCGACAACGATCGCACCACGCTGATCGACGCCAGCACCGCCTTTCGCATCAGCGCCGACTGGGCCTACGGCCTGCCCGAGCTGACCCGCGCGCAACGCGAGCGGATCCGCGGCGCCAAGCGCATCGCGGTGCCGGGCTGCCACGCCTCGGCCTTCGTGCTGGCGATGCGCCCGCTGGTCGACGCCGGCGTGGTCGCCACCGACTTCGCGGCCCACAGCTACTCGGTCACCGGCTACAGCGGCGGCGGCAAGAAGATGATCGCGAACTACGAGGCCGGCGGCAACGGACGCCTGGCCAGCCCCCGCGCCTACGCGCTCGGCCTCGCGCACAAGCACCTGCCGGAGATGGCCGCGCACACGGACCTGGCCAATGCGCCGATCTTCACGCCGATCGTCGGGCCGTTCTACAAGGGTCTCGCGGTCACCACCTACTTCACGCCCGGCCAGCTGGCGCGCCGCGTCAAGCCGCAGGACGTGCAGCAGATCCTCGCCGAGTACTACACCGGCGAAGCCTTCGTGAAGGTCGCCCCCTATGACGCGGCCGAGAATCTCGACGACGGCTTCTTCGACGTGCAGGCCAACAACGACACCAATCGCGTCGATCTGTTCGTGTTCGGCAACGAAGAGCGCTTCGTCACGGTCGCGCGCCTGGACAACCTCGGCAAGGGCGCCTCGGGCGCGGCGATCCAGTGCATGAACCTGAACATCGGCGCCGACGAGGACAGCGGCCTGAAGCGCTGAAGCCGCGCCGCTTCCGCCACCGCTCGAACCGGCCCTCGCGGCCGGTTTTTTCTTGCCCGCGTGATTCGCGAATTCACCGCTGCATCCATCGATAAAAATGGGTCTTCGCGGAAAAGTGTGATGAATTTTCAGCCTCTGTTGACTTTCGAGTGAGTGCTACATTGCCCGATGTGCACGTGAACGAAGGGTAGTCATGCATAACCAACTGTTCGAATCGGCTCTGGGTATCA
>JAYFRU010000291.1:0-4510 GCA_040946965.1 Burkholderia sp.
CGGCAGGCCAGCGCGCTGGCGCAGAACGCCTCGGACGTGGCCGAGCAGGGCGGCGAGGTGGTGGGCCGCGTGGTGGCGACCATGAACCAGATCGACGAGAGCGCCAAGAGCATCCGCGACATCATCGGCACGATCGAGGGCATCGCCTTCCAGACCAATATCCTCGCGCTCAACGCGGCCGTCGAGGCGGCCCGCGCCGGCGACCAGGGGCGCGGCTTCGCGGTGGTGGCCGGCGAGGTGCGCAGCCTCGCGCAGCGCTCGTCGAGCGCCGCGCGCGAGATCAAGGAGCTGATCGGCGGCTCGGTGCAGCAGATCGGCGACGCGGCCAGGCTGGCCGACGAGGCCGGTGCCACCATGACGGCGGTCACGCAGGCGGTCGGCCAGGTGACCGATATCGTCGGCGAGATCGCCGCCGCCTCGGCCGAGCAGAGCCGCGGCATCGAGCAGGTCAATCAGGCGATCACGCAGATGGACCAGGTCACGCAGCAGAACGCGGCCCTGGTCGAGCAAGCGGCGGCCGCCTCGACGGCGCTGGAGGACCAGGGGCGCCAGCTCAATGCTTGCGTGGCGGTGTTCCGTATCGATACCGCGGCGGCCCACGCCTGATCCCGGGCAGGCCGCCGGGATTCACGCCGCCGCGCCGCTGCCCCGGCGACGCCCTCGCGAGCCAGCTTGCCGCCTTCCGCGACCGCCAGCTCGACGAAGGCCTCGGTCGCGACGCTGCGATAGGCGCCCTTGCGCAGCAGCAGCGCGGCGGTGCGCTCGGGCAGCGCCGGCTCCAGCCTGACCAGGCGCAAGCCGGGCTGCTCGCGCGCGATCGCGGCCGGCAGCAGCGTGGCCAGCGTGCCCTGGCGCACCAGCTCGATGCTCGCGCCGATCGAATCGACCTCCATCGCGATGCGCGCCGCGATGCCCTGCGCGCGCAGATAGCGGTCGATGGTGTGGCGCGTCGCGAACTCGCCATGCAGCAGCACCAGCGCCTCGCCCGCCAGCTCCCGCGCCGGCAGGGCCGCGCGCCGCCTGGCGCGCGGATGCGCCTCCCCCACCACCATCGCCAGCGTCTCGACGAACAGCGGCCGCACCTCGATCTCGGGCGACTGCGTCTCGCTGTAGGCGATGCCGAGATCGATCGCATCCTCGTTGAGCATCAACTCCATCGCGTCCTGGGTCGATTCGACCAGCTCCAGCGTGATGCCGGGATAGCGTCGATGAAAACCGTCGAACAGCGGCCCCACCAGGTAGGCCGTGAAGGTCGGCGTGACCGCGATGCGCAGCGCGCCGCGGCTCAGCTCCCGCACGTCGTGGATCGCGCGCCGCCCCGCCTCCAGATCCTGCAGCGCGCGCCGCGCATGCTGCAGATAGGCGACGCCCGCATCGGTCAGGCCGACGGCGCGGCCCGAGCGATCGAGCAGGGGGGCGCCCAGCGAATCCTCGAGCTGGCGGATCTGTTGCGACAGCGTCGGCTGCGAGACGTGCAGCGCCTCGGCCGCGCGCGTGAAATTGCGGTGTTCGGCCACCGCGAGGAAATACCGGATGTGCCGCAGCAGCATGAGCGTTCCTGAACTATTGGTTTTACCAATAGCGATGATAATAAACCGGTCTTGGACGCTATGGCAGCGGCGGCGCATGCTGCGCTCATCGGCTCACCACCGGGCTACCAAGGAGCGACCATGCAAGACATCATCGACGGCTTCCTGAAGTTCCAGCGCGAGGCCTTTCCGCAGCGCTCGGCGCTGTTTCGCGAGCTGGCCGGCAGCCAACATCCCCGCACCCTGTTCATCTCCTGCTCGGACAGCCGGCTGGTGCCGGAACTGGTCACGCAGCGCGAGCCGGGCGACCTGTTCGTGATCGGCAACGCCGGCAATATCGTGCCCTCCTACGGCCCGGAGCCGGGCGGCGTGAGCGCTTTTCGGTGGAATACGCAGTGGCCGCGCTGGGCGTGAGCGACGTGGTGATCTGCGGCCATTCCGATTGCGGCGCGATGACGGCGATCGCCGCCTGCCGCTGCCTCGACTACATGCCGGCGGTGCGCAGCTGGTTGCGTTATGCCGATTCGGCGAAGGTGGTCAACGAGGCGCGCGAGCACGCCGACGAGCGCGCGCGCGTCGATTCGATGGTGCGCGAGAACGTGATCGCCCAGCTCGCGAACCTGCGTACGCATCCTTCGGTGCGGCTCGCGCTGGACCAGGGGCGGCTCGCCCTGCACGGCTGGGTCTACGAAATCGGCACCGGCTCGATCGAGGCGCTCGACGGCACCACTGGGCGCTTCGTCTCGCTCGCCGAGCATCCGCATGTGCGCGCCACGTCGGCGCGGCTCGACGCGGCCGCCTGAACCATGCCCTCGCCTTCACCGTTCATCGACGCTTTCCCGTCGCCTTCCCCCAGAAAAGGAGTCAAGCATGACCCAGTCGCAAACTAGCCAGGCGCCGCGCCCGGCCCTCACCGACACGATCCTCGATGCGAAGATCCGCAAGAACCTGAGCTTCGAACAGCTCAACGAGGGCACCGGCCTGAGCCTGGCCTTCGTCACGGCGGCCGCGCGCGCGGTGGCCGCCAGGCTCGATCTCGACGAGGACGCGGTGCGCCAGCTGCAGACCATCCCGCTGCGCGGCAGCATCCCCGGGCGGCGTGCCGACCGACCCGGCCATCTATCGCTTCTACGAGATGGTGCAGATCTACGGCTCGACGCTCAAGGCGCTGGTCCACGAGCAGTTCGGCGACGGCATCATCAGCGCGATCAACTTCCGGCTCGACATCAAGAAAGTCGACGATCCCGAAGGCGGCTCGCGCGCGGTGATCAAGCTGGACGGCAAGTACCTGCCAACCAAGCCGTTCTGAGGCAAGGCCGGGCAAGCGCGCCCGCCGGGGCCCAGTTCAGGGCGCCTTGGTACTGCCGGCAGCGGCGCCGGCCTGGCCCGGCGTCCAGATGCGGATGTCGGTGGCCGTCACGGCCGCCGGGATCATGCCGGCGGCGCGATAGGTATCGGCGATGCGCTGCTGCTCGGCCAGTTGATCGCGACGCACCGGCACGATTTCGTAGCTGCGCCGGCTGTTGGCGAGCGTGACGGTCGCCTCGGGCAGGTTGCCCCACACCGGGCCGAGGATCCTCGCGGCCTCGTCGGGATGCGCCTTGACCCACTTGCCGGTCTGGTTCGGCAGCTCGAACACCGCGCGCAACGCATCCGGGTGCCGTTGGACGAAGGCATCGGTGGCGGTATAGAGGCGGTTGTACTGGGCCAGGCCGTCGCGGCCGTCGGCGATCACGCGCACATGGTCGTCGCGTTGCTCGGCGGCGAGGAACGGATCTCAGATCATCCAGGCATCGACATTGCTGCCGCGAAACGCGGCCAGCGCGTCGGAGGCTTCCAGGTAGCGAATGTCGACGTCGCCGGGCGCGAGTCCGGCGCGCTTGAGCGCGGCCAGCAGCAGGTAGTGGCAGCCCGAGCCCTTGGCCACCGCCACGCGCTTGCCGCGCAGCTCGGCCACGCTGTGGATCGGCGAATTAGCCGGCACGACGATGGCCTGCGCCAGGGGCGCCGAGGTTTCCTCGGCGTAGTAGGTCAGCGGCGCGTGGGCCGCCTGCGTGAACAGCGCGAAGGCGTCGGCCACGTCGGCGTTGAGGTCGACGCTGCCGCTGTTCATCGCCTCCAGCAACCCGCTGGAGAACGCGTGCCAGCGCACGTCGTAGCCGAGCGCGCCGAGCATTCGTTCGAGTTCGCCGTTGCGCTCGAGCAGGATGAACAGCGTCGAGGAACGCTGGTAGCCGATCGAGACGGTATCGCGGGCGAGCGCGGCGCTCGAATACGAGGCAAGCGCGGCACCGACGCCGAGCGCCAGCAGCGAACGGCCGAGCAGGCGCAGCACGGCGCGACGCCGGCCGGCGAACGAAGGCAGGGACCACGACGACATGAACAGGACTCCGGAGCGGGTGAACCAGAACCTATAGCGAAGCCCGTCCGGCCGACGAACCATCGATATCGCATATCGTTAGCAGCGAGCGCGGCGCCGTCCCGCGCCATGCGAACGGCTCGCGAGCGCCTTGCAGGGGTATCACTGCGGCTTTCGAATTGTCCTGCTACATTGGCATCTATCCACCGGCTCCCGGGCCCGCAGATGCGTTCGGCAGAGGCGAGCCCGCGTGCCTGTCTCGCCCCTGTCGTTGCGCGTACCACCAAAACCATCACTCTTCAGGAGAAAGTCAAGATGCGTACAACCCGCAAGCTGTCTCTTGCCGCGCTCACGCTGTCCCTCTCGCTCGGTCTTTCCGGTATCGCCCTGGCCCAGACTAACGACACCGCCCCCGGCGCCGATGCGGCCGCTGCGGCCAGCACGCCCACCAAGGCCGAGAAGCGCAAGGCCGCCCGTGCCAAGCACAAGGCCGAGCACAAGGCTGCACGTGCCAAAAACACCGCCGATCTGAAGGAACTCGAGAAGGGGTCTTCGCGGAAAAGTGTGATGAATTTTCATGATAAAACTGCCTGAGAGCCAGTCTGGCAGGAGGTTTGCGGGA
>JAYFRU010000292.1:0-4493 GCA_040946965.1 Burkholderia sp.
CACTAAAAAATTTAGTGGGAACTACGATATCGCCGACTGGACCCATGTTGATGAACGGCCTGCCCGAGGCGCTTACGGTGCAGATCGGCACCGGCATCGTGCTGAGCATCGGCCCGTAAGCGTCGTGCGACAGCCGCCAGGCCGCGAATCTGGCCTGCTCGTGAAAATGCCCGCTTCGAGCGGGCATTTTTCATGGCGAGGCGGCAAGCTCTATCCAGCGCGCGGGCGGCGTGTCGTCCTTTTCCTCGGGATGCCGATGTCCCGGCCACCACCAACGCTCGATGCGCGCCAGCACCGCGCACACCAGCAGCGCGCAGACCGTGCCGAGCGTGACCTCGCCGAGCCGGATCAAGGGGATGTCCCACAGCGGGCCGTTGCCGGGAAACAGCATCACGATGGTGGCGGTCACACCGCTGAGCCCGTGCGGCGCTGCCGACGTCGAGGCACCAGCAGATCACGATGGTGGCGGCGATCGCCAGTGCATAGACCAGCAGGCGCGCGGTGAGATCGGCGTGGCCGAGCGCGGCACCGGCGAAGCCGAGCACGCCGCCCACCATCGCGCCGATGAACTGGTCGCGCGACAGGTTCATGGTGTCGGCGTATTGGTGCTGGGTCACGGCGATCGCGGTGACGGCGGCCCACACCGCCTGTTCCGAATGCAGCGCGAGGCCGATTCCGTAGGCGAGGCAGGCGCCGCATACGGCCTGCAGCGCCATCACCGCACCCTGGGCCGCTCGCTGGCGCAGCGACATGTCCTTGAACAGCGAGGTCAGCGACTGCTGGATCTGGCGGCGCGTCTAGTCTCGCGCTCAGGCCGTCTTCGCCGGCGTATCCGGGCTGCCGGACGCATCGCATCGTCCGGGCCCGAATCGTCGAGCCCGGCGTCGCGGGTCTCCGGCATCGCTACCGCCACCAGCGCCACCGCCAGCGCGCCGGCCACCGCCAGCCCGAAGAAGCTCATGGTGTTGCCGAAATGATCGGCCGCGAAGCCGGCCAGCGTGGTGCTGAGCGTCGCGCCGATCCCGGCGGCCAGCCCGAACAGGCCGATACAAAGGTTGTAGCGGCCCTTGCCGCCGGCCACGTCGGCCGCGATCAGCGGCAGCATCACGCCGAACACCGCCGCGCTGATGCCGTCGAGCATCTGCACCGGCACCAGCAGGTAGGGGCTGCCGACCCCGGCGAACAGCAGGGCGCGTACCGGCAGCGCCGCGAAACCGAGCAGCAGGATCGGCCGGTGTCCCCAGCGCTGCGCGGAGCGGCCGACCCAGGGCGAGAGCATCGCCACGATCGCCTGCGGGACGATGATGCAGGCCGCGATCACCAACTGCACGTTGTCGCCCATGCCGGCCGTCACCTCGCCCGCGGCGAGGTTCAGCATCGCCGCGTTGGACAGGTGGAACAGCACCACGCAGGCTGCGAACACCAGCATGCGGCGGTCGCGCAGCAGGTCGAAGATGGTCTCGCGCTCGCCCTCGACGGCATCGCGCGCACGCCCCGTGGCGGGCGCCACCACCGTGTGGGTGGGCTGGATCATCGACAGCGCGACCAGCGCCGGCATCGCCAGCGCGGCGGTCAGCCAGAACACCGCGCGTGCCGAGATGTATTCGCCCGTCAAGCCCATCAGCCCCGCCGCCACCGCGCTGCCGATCGAGGCCCAGCGCGCATTGCGGCCGAGCCGGTCGCCGAGGTTGGCGCGGCCCACCAGGGCGAACGAGATGGCGGCCAGGGCCGGCGTCAGCATGCAGCTGGCGAAGCCGTGGAACACCTCGGCCGCCATCACCGGCACGATGGTCGGGCTGCTGGCGAGCAGCACCGCCGACAGGATGATCGCCACGATCGCCCAGGCGGCCGCGCCCTTCTTGTTCTTCAGCGCATCGACCGCGGCGCCGCCCGGCACCTGGCTGACCATCGCGCTGATGGTGCCGATCGACAGCACCAGGCCGATCTCGCCCTGGGTCCATTTGTGCGAGGCGAGGTAGGACGCGATGAACGGGCCGAAGCCCGTCTGCACGTTCGCGACGAAGAAGTTGAGCCAGTCGAGGGAGCGCAGGCTGCGGATGCTGACCGTGTTGCCGCCCGTCATCGATTGGCACCCGCGCTGCTGAACGCCGGCGTCGCGGCGGGCGGCGATACGGCGATCACCGGCTTGTCGGTCTGGTAGGGCGGCGAGGCCTTCAACTGGGCGTCGGACAGCTCGAGTAGCGCGCGCAGCGACTTGTCCCTGGGCGCGAAGCGCAGCGCCGACCAGCTCGCGGCGATGGTGCGCCGGTCCGGGTTCACCAGGCTGCCGAGGTCGAGCACCACGGCCTGCGGCTGCGCATCGCGATCGATCAGCACGTCGACCACGCGGCCGATCTCGGTGCCGTTGCCGCGCTGCACGTCGGCGTCGACGATCGGCATCAGGCCCGGCGTCTCGTCGCCGTGCGAGGAGCCGCTCAGCGACACCGCCTTGGGACGGTCGGCCGGCGGCAGCTCGCCCGACGGCACGTCGAGCAGGATCGGCTGGCTACGGCCACCTGGCGTGAAGCGGAACAGGCGCCACGGGAAGCTGACCTTGCGGTCGCCAATTCCCATGAAGCCCTGCAGGTTGACGATCATCCGGCTTGGCTTGCCGGCCGCGTCGGCGATCATGTTGACCGCGCGGCCGATCACCTTGCCGTCGCGACGCCGCACCTCGCTGTCGAGCAACGAATGCACCTGGTTGCGTTCGATGGTGCGCGTCTGGATCAGCGGCGGCGGAGGTGGGGGCGGCACCGGCGGCGGGGGCGGCGGCGAGGGGCGCTTGACCACGCGCGGGCGCGGTGCCTCGCGATGCGGCTTGCGCTGCGCGTCGCCATCGTCGGGCGCCTCGATCTCGGAGGCCGGCTCGGGCGTGGCGATCGGCAGGCCGTCCTCGTCGAGCGTCTCGACGGCCGCGTCGACGATCGGCGCGGGCGCCTGCTGGGCGCGGAACAGGCTGCAGCCAGACAGCGCGAGCGTGGCGAGCAGCGCGGCGAGGATGGGCGCCCGGGTGCGGGCGAAGATCGGGAAACGGATAGCTAGACGCGGAATGCCGCCGCTCATCAACTGGGACTCCATGGGCCGGGGCAGACCGGCTTGGCGGCGCTGCGGCGATTGATGGCCGATGCCGTGGCGGCATCGCGCAGGGCACAGAGTTTAACCTGTGCGCGGGGCCGGTTCGCGAAAACGGGGGACTGTAAGCTGCTCGAGGCGCGCCGGGCGGCACGTTTCATGCGTCGCCGGCAGCCGTGCCGCGCCCGTCGCGCGGGCCCCCCGGGCGCTGCCGGGAGCCGTCGCGGCGTGTCTCATTTCGCCGGCAGCGTCTTCACGAAGGCGAGCGCCGCGTCGAGCAGGCGCCGTCGCATGGCGTCCTGCGCGCAACGTTCCGGCGAGACCCACACCCACCCGGTCATCGGCCGCCCGCCGTTGCGCATCGGCTCGATCCCGTCGAGCGCGACCGCCCAGCCTTCCTTGCCCTTGCCCAGGCACCAGTATGCCGTCGTGGCGCGCCGCGCACAGCAGGTTGCCGTCGGCCAGCCAGGCCCAGCCGCCGAACATCGCGCGGCCCGTGATCCAGGCCTCGTCGCGCAACTCGTCGTTGACGACTTCCTCGAGACCGAGATCGCGTGTCATGCAGGCTCCTGCTGGGGCGGTGGGGGATGTCGGGGCGATTGTAGGCGAGTGCGGCCGCTGGCGCATGTCCCGGCTGGGCGCCTCAGCCGCTCCCCTCGGGCGCGAGGCCCGCCGCCGCGAACAACTGCTCGCGCAGCCAGCGATGCGCGGCGTTCGCCTCGTTGCGCGGATGCCAGGCCGCGCTCAGCCCGAAGCCGGCCACCTCGACCGCCAGCGGCAGCAGGTCGAGCCGGTCGGCGAAGCGCAGCAGGAAACGCTCGGGCAGCGCGCAGACGTAGTCGGTGGCCTCCAGCACCAGCGGCGCGAGGTGGTAGTGCTGCACCGAGATTGCTACCCGGCGGCGGCCGGCGCGAGCCAGCAGGTCGTCCATGAAGCCGTGGAAGCCGCCGCCGTCGCCCGACACCAGCACGTGGCCGAGCGCGCTGTAGGCGTCCAGGTCGGGCGGCGCGAGCCCGCGTGGATGGCCCTTGCGCTGGGCCATCACGTAGCGCTCGTGGAACAAGGCGCGCGATTGTATGCCTGCGGGGATCGAGAAGTCGGCCGCGATCAGCAAGTCGGCCGAGCCGCTCTCGAGTCAGTTGACGAAGCTGTCGATCGGCACCGAGCGTAATGCCAGGCGCAGCTTCGGGGCGAGTTGCGCGACGCGCCGCACCAGGTCCACGCCGGCCATCACGTAGCCGTTGTCGCTGGCGAGGATCTGGAAGGTGCGCGTGTCCTGCCCGGGGTCGAAACCGGCACCGTGCGCGAGCGCGGCCTGCAGGCTCTGCAAGGCGGCGCGCAGCGGCTAGGGAAACGCTGATTTATTCGGCTCGGCGGTCATCGCTGGCGTAGCTGAGGACGTTATAGAAGGCAGCTCACGG
>JAYFRU010000293.1:0-4470 GCA_040946965.1 Burkholderia sp.
GAAAAGCTTGGACCGATGATTCACGAACAACTCGCGCAAATCGGCCGGGACCCCAAGCTCGTGCGATCCTTCTTCAGGCACCCGTCTGGCTCCTATATTTCTGACTTATGAGTAAATGTCCGGCCGGATAGGGCCGGGCTCGTGCGAGCGAGCTGCAAGACGGCGGATCGTGATTCGCGCCAGGGAACGATTTGACGGACAGACTTTCGCGGGCAAGGGCGTCCCGCAGGACCGGCACGCCATCGCGGCGAGCCGGCCGGAACGGCTTAGCGACGGTAGCTGGGACGCGCACGCGGCGCGCCGGTCGTGGCACGCTCGTCCTTGTGGCGGTAGTTGATACGGCCCTTCGTCAGATCGTAGAGCGACATCTCGAGCCTGACGCGATCGCCGGCCAGAATGCGGATATGGTTCTTCCGCAGGCGCCCCGAGGCGTAGGCGGCTACTACTGCGCCGTTTTCCAGCGTCACGCGATAGCGGCTGTCGGGCAGCACTTCGCCGACGACGCCGTCCAGTTCAAGCAGTTCTTCCTTTGCCAAATTATTTTCTCCAATGACCAGTCTGATGATGAATCGTGCATTGCCCGCCTCGCAGTCGGCAACACGCGCATGCACCTGGCATCGGTATGAATGGCGAGAAGTTCCGGATGCGCCCGCGAGCAAGACACGCGACGGACAACTAGCTTTTCTTGGCCGGACTTCCGCCGCGCGGCGCTGCCGCAGGCTTCGCCAGATGCAGCGGGATCCAGTTGAGGGCAATGCCTTGCGGCGACGAGGGCGGCCCGATTTTCTTTCGAGGCTGGGGCCGCTTGCCGGCGCGTGAAACCTTTCCTGTCATATCGGCCTCTCATCTGTCGTGTCGCATCGAAAGAATCGGCAGCGACTATCGACCACGGGATGGGGCCGTCAACCCGCCTCGGCAACCGGCTCGCGCCGGCCGGACAGGCGCGTCAGAGCGCCTTGATGTTGCTTGCCTGCAGGCCCTTGGGGCCCATCTTCGTTTCGAAGCTCACGCGCTGACCCTCGACGAGGGTGCGGAAGCCGTCACCGCGAATTTCGGAAAAATGCGCAAAGAGGTCACCCTTGCTGTTGTCCGGCGCGATGAAGCCGAAACCCTTGCTGTCGTCAAACCACTTGACGACACCGGTGTCCATGAAAATCCTTTGATATTGATAAGACGAACTAAGCCACGCGCTGCATTTAGGCACGCAAAAGAATTAAGGAGGGAGAGGACAACGAATACCACAGCTTAGCGGTCAGTGATGAGCAGCAATCGCGCTTCTTTGAGACTTCTGTGATCAACTTTACGCGTTAAGGCGGGATCGGTCAAGTTATTTCGCTTGGACAGGCGCTCCGCGACACCTCGAAAATGATTGGGGGCTGGTCGCCGACGCCCGTGCAGCCTGGCTGCCGCCGATTCGTCGAAGGCGCTTCGCCACGGTCTCGGCAAACGACGCTCGTGCCCGGCGCGCCGCCCTTCGAAATAAATATGCTTGGCGCCGCCGCTTCTCGCGAGGCAAGCGGAGTATGATGAATCACGCTTCGAGGCGCCCCTTTGCTATTGCCCCATTCTTCGCCGAGCCCCTTGCGCCTCGACCTTCCTCGTCTGCTCGCCTCACTCGTCGATCATTCGACCTCCTTCTCATCGCAAGCTGCCGGACACACCCCGCTCCGACAGTGCCTCAGGATTCACGGCTTCAATCACCGCTGCTCGCCAGGAGGCGATCATGGGCATGCACTTCTATCGCGGCTTCGAGATCTATCCGCTGATCTACCCCCACACGGAATCCACGGCCGGTTCGGGCCGCAACTACGATGACGGCTTCGACGCTGCGGTCAAGATCTGCCTGCGCGGCGAGACCCTGACCTACAGCGATACGTTCAAGCTGAACGAGACGCCGCCGTTCATGAGCGCCGGTGCCGCACGTCGCGCCTCGCTCAAGTTCGCGCAAGACGTCATCGACAAGCATGGTGGCGAGAACTGGATGCCGTCCTGATCTCACCCGGCAGGCAGCGCGCATCGATGGCGCAGCGCCGGGAACCCGAGTTTTTCCGCAAGGTGGATATGACCAAAGTCGTACTGAAAGTCAACGAACCCGTCGAGGTCGCGCTGCGCCGCTTCCGCCGGGAAATCCAGAAGTCCGGCTTGATCCAGGAGCTTCGCGCACGCGGTGCCTACGAGAAGCCGACCACGGAGCGCAAGTTCGCCAGTTCGGTGTCTCGGCAGCGCGCCCGGCTCAGGCGCGCCATGCCGCCACCGAAGCAGTACTGAGGAAGATCTCATGGAAGTCAGGCAACTCGCTGGCCGGACGTACTTCGCGCTGACGCGCTGCGAGGTCGACTTCAACCAGGACTTGAACAAGCTCACCCTGCTGCCGACCTACTACGCGTTCGGCTGCGAATACGCCAACCGCAGCTTCATGCTCGATCGGGACGACGCCTTCAAGCTGATCGCCGCGATCGAGAAAGCCCTGAGCGTCGACGGCTGAACCGTCACCGACGTGCCTCGCCGACACGTCGACATCGCATGCCTGACGCGATCGGCGATCCGATGCAGGGCCTACCCAGTGGAATTGACTGCCATGTCGCCCAATCGAAACGATCTGCTGGACCAACTGCGGGAGGCCCGTTCCCTGGGCCGGGAAACCGAACAGCGCCTCAGGCACGTGCTCGCCCAGGCGCCGGACCCGCAGCGCCCCGGGATGGAAACCCTGCTGGCGCAAACCATCGAACATCAGAAGCTGCTCGGCCAGTCGGTCATGCGCATCGAGGATACGGGAACGCCCAGCCGGAGCGACATGCCCGATGCTGCGGCCGGGCAGGCAAGCCCCGAAGCTGCCGACGGCCCGCGTTCGCCCGCGCTGCTCGACCTGCGCGACGCCATCCTGCGGGAAGTGGACCTTTACTCCGAGCTGATCGAAACCGCCGAAGCCACCGGCTTCTACGAAACCAAGTGTGTATGCGAAGGCATCCTGTCCCGGAAGTCGTCGACCGTCGAATGGCTGGGAACGGCAGCCCGGCCGAACCAGCCGGAATGATCACGCGGTGACGACATGGAACCCCTCCCGGCCGGCAAGCAAGCCCTCATGAAATATGTCGGCTGCTGTATTTCCTGGTGGTCGCCCAGCTCGCCGCGAAGCGGCAACGGGACATCTGGCAGCCCATCGCCCAACTGGTGGAGTTGCTCCAAGCCTGGGTCTCGCAGCAAGAAATGAAATGTGACTGGCGCGACCGGATCTGGCTCGGCAAGGCCTCGCTCGAGGTAGCGCAATCCGTGCATGCCGCCTACGGTCCGGCCTTCGTGGTGTCGTTCCTGTCCACGACGAGCGAATCGTAACAGCTCTCCGGCGATGCCTGCGAGAAGCGCATCCTGCTGCGCAGCATACCTGACCCGGAAGGTGTAGAACCCGCACGGGCGAGCGCGTCTACTGCCTGCCCGGCTCGCTGTCGTAGGGCGCGAACAGCTCGGCGATCCAGTCGACGAACACCCGCAGCCGCGCGCTGTTGTAGCGGGCCTGCGCGAACACCACGTGGATCGGATTCGCGGGCCGCGTCCATTGCGGCAGCAGGCGCACCAGGTCACCGCGCTCCACCCAGGGTCGCGCCTTGAACGCAAAGGTCTGCCCTACTCCCAGGCCGCTCAGCAGCGCGCCCAGGTGCGCCGTGCTCTCGTTCACGCAGCAGGCGCGTGCGCTGCGCGGCTCGACGGCGATACGCTCGGCACCGCGCTCGAACAGCAAGGGGAACGGCCGCCCCGTCTGCTACGAGAAATAGCCGGCCAGGTCGTGCCCTTCGCGCAGTTCATCGGGATGTTCCGGCATGCCGCGTTCGGCGACATAGGCCGCGCCGGCATAGGTGCCCCATTCGAGGCTCGCGATGCGCCGCGCCACCAGCGAGGTATCGGCCAGCGCGCCGCTGCGGATCACGCAGTCCACGCTTTCGCCGATCAGGTCCGCGGGCCGGTCGCTCACGCCGATGTCGAGCTGGATCTCCGGGAATCGGCGGCGGAACGCCGGCAGGTTCGGCAGCAGGATCAGGTTGGCGAACGAGGAGCCGATGTCGACCCGCACCCTGTCGCGCGGCTTGCCATGCGCATCGGCGAACAGGCCGTCCATCTTGTCGAGATCGGCCAGCAGCTTCACCGCGTTGCGGTAGTAGCTCTGCCCTTCCTCCGTTACCACCCCCTTGCGCGTCGAGCGCTGGAACAGCTTCACGCGCAGATGCGCCTCCAGCTCCTGGATCAGCTTGGAGACCGTGGCACGCGGCACGTCAAGCGTATCGGCGGCCTTGCCGAAGCCGCCCGACTCGGCAATGCGCACGAACACGCGTAGCGCCAGCAACTGATCCATCAGCGTTTCCTCCTTGTGCAAGTCGATCCGACCATGCCGTGATTATCCACTGCGGCGGCTCCGGTTTTTCTAGACACGGATTTGGGGTAAAACACATCATCCAAACCGGAGTCTGAGAGGTTGAA
>JAYFRU010000294.1:0-4467 GCA_040946965.1 Burkholderia sp.
ATTCGGATCATCAGCTCGCGCTGTTTTAGCGCGATGGTTTTAGATGCCCCGCAGCTTGCTGCGGGGTGGTTCACTGCGTGCGTGCGCTGTCGTGCGTGGCGGCGAGGTCTTCCAGGCGCGTGGCGCTGCGATCCTCGTAGGTGAAGGCATCGCCGCGCGCGGTCTGGATGATCTGGCCGCGCTCGATGCGGATCACCCGATCGGCCACGTGGAAGTAGCGATCGTCGTGCGAGACCACGATCAAGGTCTTGCCCTGGCGCTTCAGTTCCGGCAGGAACACGGTGTAGAACACGCGGCGGAAGGTCGGGTCCTGGTCGGCCGCCCATTCGTCGAACATCATGATCGGGCGCTGCTCGAGCATCGCGTGCACCAAGGCCAGGCGCTTGCGCTGGCCGGTGGACAGATCGATGGTCGAGAACACGCCGTCCTCGATCTTCACCTTGTGCGCGATCTCCAGCTGCTCCAGATAGGCTTGCGCGCGCGCGGTCAGCGCCGGGTCGTGCACCACCAGGTCCTCGAACAGGTGGTAATCGGCGAACACCGCCGAATAGAGCTGCCGGTAGGCATCCATGCGCTCGGCCGGCACCGGTTCGCCGTTGAACAGCAGCTCGCCGTGCCCGGCCTCGTACAGCCCGAGCAGCAGCTTGATCAGGGTGGTCTTGCCGCTGCCGTTCTCGCCGATCACGAACAGCATCTCGCCGTGCTCGATGCGCAGGTCGATCGGGCCGAGGCGGAACGGCGGCTGCTCGCCCACCGACAGGAATTCCCAGGACGCATGACGCAGCTCGATCTCGCGCAGCTCGGCGAACGGCGCCGGCGCCTCGCCGTCGAGCAGGCGCGCCTCGCAATTGGTGAACTGCTCGGTCAGCTCGGCGATCCGCTGGAACGCGATGCGCGCCTGGCTCAGCGCCGGCAGGCCGCTGGCCAGCGTCTCCACCGGGCCGCGCACGTAGAGCAGCACGATCACGAAACCGCTGACCACCTCGGGCGACACGCCTAGGCGCTGCTGCAGCAGGAGCAGCACGCCAATCACGATGAAGAACAGCGTGGTGACCGAGGCGCTCGCGCCGTAATAGAGGCGCATCGCCTTGATTTTCAGGTCGGCCACCTGGTCGGCCGCGCCCGCCAGGCGCACGCCGAACACGCGCTGGCGCCGGTCGCGGTTGATGCGCAGTTCCTTGGCGCCTTCGGTGATCGCGCGGTACTGCTTCTGCAGGTCGTCCTGCGCGCCGCGCACGCCTCGGTAGTACTGCCCCCACTTGAGGCTCGCGTACTGGTTGATCAGCGCGCCGACGATGATCGCCACCAGCGCGATCAGAAACAGCACCGGCGAGAGCACCAGCATGTAGGCCACGCAGCCGGCCGCGACGGCCGCCGCGACGGCGAAGTCCGGGAAGCTGAAGGTGAAGGCGCTGACGGTCTCGACGTCGCTGTTCAGCGTCGCGAGCAGGCGGTGAGTCTTGTAGCGCTCGAGCGCGGCCACCGGGGCGCACACGATGCGCGCGGAAATATCCTTGCGCAGCGCGGCGATGATGCGCTGGCCCGTGACGCTGTTGCCGATCCCGGCCACGGCGTTGCAAAACAGCGTGACGAGGCAGAGCGCGACGAAGGTGACGGCCGTTTTCGTGCCGATGCCCGCAGGGGCATGCAGGCTGGTGTTGATCACCGACAGCAGCCAGGCGGTGCAGAGACCGCCCGCGATGCCGAGCAGGGTCGCGATCAGCGTGATCGGCAGGAACGGCCGCAGCAGTTGGATCAGCGTGCCGCCGTAGTTCGCGCGCTGGGTGTCGCGCTGGTCGCGAGTCATCCGTGTTTCCTCGAGTTCGTGATGTGTTCTGGTGATGTCTTGCGCGGGTCGGCGCCCTGGTTCGGGCGATCGCCATGCCGCGTAGCGTAACGCGATCGCGGGCCGCGTGGACCGTCGGACGGCCCCGCCCGGAAAGGGCCAGATTGGGAAGCGCTCTCGCCTACCGACCGGATCCGCCCGCAGGATGCCTGGCCCGGACGCGGCACCGCGATAATGATTCTTATTTGCAAATCGCGAATGATATTAGCTAGGCATCGAAATGGCAACCGTGCCGGCGCGCCGCAAGCGGGTTTCCGGGCCGACCGGCGCGGCTTTCGACGCCTTCGAGGCAAGTCTTGCCGGCGCGTCGACAGGCCGTTCGGCCGGATTTATCCGGCCCTGTTTGTTTTCGATTGTGCGTGTCCAAAATACTGGATATATTTACAACACTGTATTGATAACTAGTATCGAGGTGAGTCATGGAACATCGCGTACGACTTGTCAACGACACCGACCGTCAGGTCTTCGACTGGCTGCGCAGCCAGGCGGGGGACATCCGCGTCGCGCGGGCGCTGCAGCAGCTCGGACGCACGCGCAAGCCCTACGTCTCGGCGCTGTGCCGCTATCTCGGCCTGCGCCCGCCACTCACGATTCAGCGCCCGGTACGCCGCGCCGCCACCGATCACTCCGTCGGCGATCACTATCTCGCGCTAATCCGTCAGCATCTCGCCAGTCATGCGGCCCGCTGAGCCTTGCGCCGGCTGGCGCGTTTCCATTGCCACCACGCTGGCCTCCCGTTCGGGCGAGGCAGTGCGCCACCGAGCTTTCACCCTCGACGTACCCAGGCGCCATGCGCGGCATGCCACGTCCTATCGCGATGCCACGCGCATCGGTGCGGAAATGGATGCGGCGGCGCCACTCGCCGGCGCGGGCTGAGCAAGTACATCGGGAAAGAGCCGGCACGGGCGGGTCTGCCGGTATCGCGCGTCGGCCGGGGGAATCAGCGCGCCGTTGGCGTAAGCCTGTTTGCGGCGGCGAGCGGCCTTGCACCGCCACAAAAACATTTACAAATCAATGGCTTACATCACAGGAACACCCACTAGTCCGTACCAAGTGTACCTAGTGTTATAGTCCGGAGCCATGACCATGCCGCCCAATACTCAGAAGCGCGGGAACATCTACTATTTCCGCCGGAAGGTACCTGTTGACCTTCGCCAACATTACGATAAACCCGTCTTGCTTGTGTCGTTAGGCACGCCCGATTACGCAACCGCAAAAGTGCGCGCGGCAGAAATGACGTCCAAAACGAACCGAGAATTTGCGGGCCTCCGGGGCCGCCGGCCGGACACCTGGACGCCTCCAGCCCGTCTCCATATCCCCGTAGAAGATATCGAGCATAACGAGGCGAGGCAGCGCGAATTCGCCGCGAACAGAGACTATCACGGCGGCGTAGACGCTAGCCTACGGGATGCGCGCACGACGACAAATGAAGTGTTGGCAAGGGCTTCCCTGCCCTCCGTCGAAGATTTGGCATTGCATGAGTTCCTGAGCGAGGCGCAGGCCCAGCAAGCCGTTAAGGGTATTCAAGAAAAGACCCGGCGTGAAGTGATCCGGATGGATGCGCCGGACTACCTCAAGAACTTGCGTCACGTCGTGCCGTCATGGATTCGGCGGAATTCGCCAAAACACAACTCCACTATGCGCACGGAAAAGGCTATCGACTTGTTTGAGGAGGCTGTAGGAGTAGTCCCTTTACAGCGCCTTACGAAAGCGAATGGGGCGCAGTTCGTCGCCTTCTTGCTCGACTCGGAAAGGCGTGGATTCGGAGCGAAGACGGCGGGCAACCATGCGGCGTGTATCACTGCCCTGCTCAACGTTGCGGTTAAAGACGACCTAATCGAGCGGAATCCCCTCGACTTGACCTTTGACAAGTCTGCTGACGCGGAGACGCGGGAACCGTGGACGGATGCGGAGATGGCCCGCATGTATGGCCATGCACTGTTTTCTGACGGAATGGCCGCCATCCCGATGTGGCATAAGGTCTCGCCCGAAGATGGCCGCGCGCTTCTCCTGCTTCTACTGCATACAGGTGCTCGGATCGGGGAAATAGCACAGTTGCGCCGGAGCGACTTCCTCACTCGTGGTGGGATTAAGGCTATCCGTATCACGGCGGAGGCCGGAGCCGTTAAGACGACTGACTCGGAACGCGTCGTACCATTAGCTACGCACCTGCTTTCCGATCCGTGGTTTGACGCTTGGCTGTCTCAAGTGGTCGCCGGAGGTGGTTCGGACTCGCCAGCGATGCCCTCCATGCATGGCCGCGCGCGCGGCCCAGCCGACGCGGCTACGCAGTGGTTCAAGCTATTCCGAGAAGATGCCGGGTTGCCTTCTGGACGGCTCCACGGGTCTCACAAGTTCCGCCACTGGATACGGTCAACGCTCGCAGACAAGGGGGTTGGTGATGCTACTGCCGACTCGATCACGGGGCATGCGGCCCAAGGCTCCAGCGGACGCGTGGTCTACACGGCCTCAGCCTCGTTACCCGTCATGCTAGAGGCACTAGACCGGATCACTTATCCATAACTCACCGTCTAATTCTTCCCAGCCCGCGAGCAGTTAGCGCGGGCTTTTTCTTTTCTATCAAGGAAACCTATGCCGCAAATTAACCGGGCCATTGTCGC
>JAYFRU010000295.1:0-4466 GCA_040946965.1 Burkholderia sp.
ATATAAAGCTGCAACCCATCCTGTCGCAGTCGGAACACACGAAAAACCTTCGCAAACGGGAGGCGTTCATATAAACCGCCATGCCTAAAACGCTGCACTTGTCGAAGTCCGAGCTGATCGCTCGCTCGCACCGGCAACTCGATACCGCGCTGTCGGCGCACGACTGGTCGTCCCGACAGAAACTGGCGCTGACTTGCCGCATTCTATTTGATGGCGGCCACGATTCGGGGCTCGCGGGCCAGATCACCGCGCGCGCCG
The DNA here is from genome assembly GCA_040946965.1 of Burkholderia sp. Classification (GTDB taxonomy): domain Bacteria; phylum Pseudomonadota; class Gammaproteobacteria; order Burkholderiales; family Burkholderiaceae; genus Burkholderia. Next base: position 259 of record JAYFRU010000295.1, read on the forward strand.
AGGATCGCGACACCTATTACACCCAGCCGTTCGGGCACGGCTTCGACGAGATCACCGAGCAGAACCTGCTGCTGGTCGACCAGGACTTGAAGGCGGTCGGCGGCGAGGGCATCCCGAATCCGGCCAACCGTTTCCATACCTGGATCTATCACGCGCGGCCCGACGTCAACTGCATCATCCACACTCATCCCGTGCATGTCTCTGCGTTGTCGATGCTGGAGTTGCCGCTGGCGATCTCGCACATGGACATGTGTCCGCTGCACGACGACTGCGCCTTCCTCGAGACCTGGCCCGGCGTGCCGGTCGGCAACGAGGAGGGCGAGATCATCTCGGCCGCGCTCGGCGACAAGCGCGCCGTGCTGCTGGCTCATCACGGCATGCTGGTGACCGGCAAGACCGTCGAGGAGGCCTGCGTGCTGGCCCTGCTGATGGAGCGCGCGGCGCACCTGCAGTTGCTGGCGCAGGCCGCCGGGACGATCCGACCGATTCCCGACGCGCTGGCGGAGGAGGCGCACGACTGGATCACCACGCCCAAGCGCCATGCCGTCACCTTCGACTACTACGCGCGTCGTGCCCTGCGCACGCATCGCGACTGCCTGGCCTGAGCCGTGGCATCGCGCCAGATTTCCTCCGTTTCAACTGTGCAGCACTCCCAACCAGAACTCAGCAGATGGCATCGCAATCGTTCAAGGGCATCATCGCGTACCCGGTCACGCCGTTCAACCGGGACACCGGCGGCATCGACAGTGCAGCGTTGCGCGCCGCTCGGCAGCACCGGCGAAAGCGCCTACCTCGGCGACGCGGAATGGGACCAGGCCGCCGAGGCCTCGATCGCCCAGGTGGCGCGGCGCGTGCCGGTGGTGGTCGGCATCTCGGACCTGACCACGCGGAACGCGGTGCGGCGCGCGCGCTTCGCCGCGCAGGCCGGCGCCGACGCGGTGATGGTGTTGCCGGTCTCGTACTGGAAGCTCGGCGAGGCCGGGATCTTTCGCCACTACGCAAGCATCGCCGAGGCGATCGGCATCCCGGTGATGGTCTACAACAACCCGGCGACGAGCGGTATCGACATGCAGCCGGCCTTCATCGCGCGGCTGGTGCGCGAGATCGCCAACGTGACGATGGTCAAGGAGAGCAGCGGCGATATCCAGCGCATGCATGCGTTGCGCCAGCTGTCGGACGACACCATTCCGTTCTACAACGGCAGCAATCCGCTCGCGCTGGAGGCCTTCTGCGCCGGCGCGACCGGCTGGTGCACGGCCGCGCCGAACCTGATCCCGCAACTGACGCTGGCGCTCTACCGCGCCGTGCAGGCGGGGGAACTCGCGCAGGCTCGCGAGCTGTTCTACCGCCAGTTGCCGCTGCTCGAGTTCATCCTGAAGGGCGGCCTGCCGACCACCATCAAGGCGGGCCTGTGCGTGCAGGGCTTCGAGGCCGGCGAGCCGCGCCTGCCGTTGCAGCCGCTGGCCGAGGCGGGCACGCGGCAGCTCGGCGAACTGCTGGCGCGGCTCGCCGCCTGAGCCGGCCGGCGCCCGCGCGCATCTTCAGGGAGTGCGCGGCGCCGGTGCTGCGAGCCCGATTGTTCCGACGAATGGGGGGGCGAATTTTCGCTTGCGCGTGAAACCGCCGATCTTTATGATTGAGCAATCGCTCATTAAAAGCGGCAAGGTTTTCGCACGTCCCCGCAGTCTCGACAAACATGAAGCTATCCTCGACGCTGCGGCGCGCGCGCTGGCCGAACACGGTGCGACTCGTCGGCGTGGCCGAGGGCACCGTGTTAACCTATTTCGACAGCAAGGACGTGCTGCTCAATGCCTTGTACCTGCATCTGAAGGACGGGCTGCGCACGGCGATGATGGGCGAGTTTCCGCTCGACGGCAGCGCCGAGCAGCGGGCCCGGCATGCCTGGAACGCCTACGTGCCGTGGGGCGTCGCCGATCCCGACGGACGGCGCGCGATGCGCCAGCTCGATATCAGCGGGCGCATCGAGGGGGGCCAATCGCGTGGCCGGCGCGCAGGGCTTCGACGCCATGTGCGACATATTCAACGAGCAGTTCGCGAGCACCGGTGGCTTGCCTCGGGAGCAGCGGCTCGCGTTCTGCGGCGCGCTGTTTTCGTCGATGGCGGAGACCACCATGGATTTCATCGCCCAGGAGCCGGCCCGGCAGGATGCCTATCGCGAGGCCGGATTCCAGGCGGTGTGGGCGGCCTTGCAGGGGCATTGACTAGAGCGGGCGACGCGCCGCTTGCCGGTGCCGTCGGTCGTGGAATCGGGCGGGATGCGAGTGTCGATCGGGCTTCGTATCTCGTTCATTAATGAGTGAGTAATCATTCATTTCATCGAAAGGAGCAGGACATGTCGAAAGTCTGGTTGGTGACGGGGGCCGCGCGAGGCCTTGGGCGCGCGATTTCGGAAGCGGTGCTGGCGGCGGGGGATCGGCTGGTGGCCGGGGCGCGCGATCCGTCGCGGCTCGCGGATCTGCAGCGGCAGCATGGCGATCGCCTGCGTACCATCGAACTCGACGTGACCGACGAGGCGGCCGCCGCGCGCGCGGTCGAACTCGCAGGCAGCGCCTTCGGCCGTCTCGACGTGCTGGTCAACAACGCCGGCTACGGCCATACCGTGCCGTTCGAGCAGATGGCGCCGGCCGATTTTCGCGATCAGGTCGAGACGAACCTGTTCGGCGTCGTCAATCTGACGCGAGCCGCCTTGCCGGTGATGCGTGGGCAGCGCGCGGGCCATATCTTCCAGGTCTCGTCGGTCGGTGGGCGCACCACGACGGCCGGCCTGTCCGCCTACCAGGCGGCCAAGTGGGCGGTGGGCGGCTTCAGCGACGTGCTGGGCAAGGAAGTCGCGCCGTTCGGCGTGCGCGTGTGCACGCTCGAACCCGGCGGCATGCGTACCGACTGGGCCGCGCGGGCCAGGCAGGGAATCGACGGCCTGCTGCCCGACTATGCGCCCTCGGTGGGCCAGGTGCTGGCCCTGCTCGACGCCTACGCGGGGCACGAGGTCGGCGATCCGGCGCGGATCGCGGCGCTGATCGTCGAGCTGTCGCGGCGCGAGGATCTGCCGATGCGCCTGCTGCTCGGGGGCGATGCGCAGTATGTTGCCGAGCAGGCCGAGTCGGAGCGCGCCGAGGAGGCCGCGCGCTGGCGCGCGACCACGCTGTCCACGCAATTCGACGACGCGAAGCTGCCCGAGGGACTCGACGCACTGCGGAGGCAGCAGTGAGGTGGCGCGTGTCGGACATCCCCGACCAGCGCGGCCGCTTCGCGCTGGTGACGGGCGCAACCGGCGGGATTGGCCTGGAAGCCGCGCTGGCCCTGGCCGGTGCCGGCGCGCGCGTGCTGCTCGCCGGCCGTGACGACGCGAAGGGCGCCGAGGCGCTGCGTACGATTCGCGCCGCGCATCCGCGTGCCGACGTCGACTACCGGCGCGTCGATCTCGCCAGTCTCGATCAGGTACGTCGCTTTGCCGAGCCCTTCGAGGCCGGCGGCGCGGCGATCGACCTGCTGATCGACAATGCCGGCGTGATGACGCCGCCCACGCGCCACGCCACGGCGGACGGTTTCGAGCTGCAGTTCGGCACCAACTACCTCGCGCATTTCGCGTTGACCGCATAGTTGCTACCGGCCTTGCGCCGTGCCGCGGCACCGCGGGTGGTGGTGGTCAGCAGCCTGGCGCATCGCCTGCGCGCGGCGATCCACTTCGACGACCTGCAATGGACGCGCCGCTACGATCCCTGGCAGGCCTATGCGCAATCGAAGCTGGCGATGCAGCTGTTCGCCTTCGAGTTGCAGCGGCGCAGCGAGGCGCGCGGCTGGGGCCTGACGGTGACTTCCGCCCATCCCGGTTTCGCGCGCACCGGCCTGCAGAGCGCGGGGCCGAACCTGGGCGGAGTGCGTCGCGCGGTGATCGCGCGGGCGCTGATGGCCGGGGTGCGGCCGCTGATCTCGCAGTCGGCCGCCGAAGGCGCCTTGCCGACCCTGTTCGCGGGGACCTCGCCCGATGCGCGGCCCGGCGCGTATTACGGGCCGCAGCATCCGTTCGAGCTGCGCGGCCCGGTGGGGGGGGGCGGGTTCGGGCGGGGCGCGCGCCTGCGCCAGGCCGGGGGGGGGGTGGTTGGCGGGGCCGGGCGCGGGCGGTTCGAGCCGCCACGGCGCTGCGCGAAGCGGATCGAGGCATGAGAGGAGCCGGGCGGCGGGGGCCG
>JAYFRU010000296.1:0-4458 GCA_040946965.1 Burkholderia sp.
GTCCTCATCAAGCCGGTGATGAGATCTATAACGCACGACGGCCGTTTCCGTTGTCATGATTTACGAATTACTCAATAATCTTCGAGACGCTCGATCTGCGTCGTCACTTCAGCGGCCACGCGCTCGATGAACATCAGCTGGCGCACCGCCTCGGCCGCGCCCTGGTTCGACCCGCCGTCGAGCAGGGCCGCCAGCTTGTCGAGCCGCGCGCGCTTCTCCTCGCGCAATTCGCCGAGCAGCGCGTCGAGCGCATCGACGTTCTTAGCGCCGGCCGCGTCCTCGATCGCCTCGCGCCATTCCATCTGCTGCATCAGGAAGGCCGGCTCCATCGCCGTATTGTTCTCGGCACCGGCCTCGACCTCGTGCAGCGACAGCAGGTAGATCGCGCGCTTGAGAGGATCGCGCAGCGTCTGGTAAGCTTCGTTGGCACGCGTGGCCCATTGCATCGCGATGCGTTTCTGCGCGTCGCCGGTCGCCGCGAAGCGATCCGGATGCACCTCAGACTGCACCGCGCGATAGGCGCCATCGAGCGCGCCGGCATCGAGCGCGAACTGCGTCGGCAGGTGAAACAGTTCGAAATAGCTGTCTTTCAGCGAAATCATCGCGTGATGCCCAAGGCCTCGTGATCGATGGTCCTGGCGGAAGCGCTCCGCACAAGAAAAAGGCGGCCAATGCCGCCTGTGGCCCGCTGCGCGCGGTGCGTTCTCAGATACGGAACGACTCGCCGCAGCCGCATTCGTCCTTGACGTTCGGGTTGTTGAACTTGAAGCCTTCGTTCAAGCCTTCGCGCGCGAAGTCGAGCTCGGTGCCGTCGATATAGGCGAGGCTCTTCGGATCGACCACCACCTTCACGCCATGGCTCTCGAACACCTGATCCTCGGTCGCCACGTCGTCGACATACTCGAGCTTGTAGGCCAGGCCCGAGCAGCCGGTGGTGCGCACGCCGAGCCGCAGGCCCAGCCCCTTGCCGCGTCGCGTCAGGTACTTCTGCACGTGTTGCGCTGCTTTTTCGGTCAGTGTGATTGCCATGATGTTCCTGGTCGCCCGCGCCGCGCGCGGACGTCGTCCTCGATAAACCTCGCCGCCTGCCCTTCGCCGCAGCGCACTGCGTTCGCGCGCGGGTATGCCGCCGCCGCCGCTTACGCGGCCTGGCCGTCTTCCGCAGTCGCGTCGTGACGCTTGCGGTAATCGGCCACCGCTGCGTTGATCGCGTCTTCCGCGAGGATCGAGCAGTGGATCTTCACCGGCGGCAGCGCCAGTTCCTCGACGATCTGGGTGTTCTTGATGGCCAGCGCCTGGTCCAGCGTCTTGCCCTTCACCCATTCGGTGACCAGCGAGCTCGAGGCGATCGCCGAGCCGCAGCCGTAGGTCTTGAACTTCGCGTCTTCGATCACGCCGTCCGAACCGACACGGATCTGCAGCTTCATCACGTCGCCGCAGGCCGGCGCGCCGACCATGCCCGTGCCGACCGCGTCGTCGTCCTTCGAGAAGGAACCGACGTTGCGCGGGTTTTCGTAGTGATCCAGAACCTTGTTGCTGTAAGACATGATTCGACTCCTTGATGCGTTGCGTGCGCGCGGCGCCGGGCCGCGCAACCTTCGTTCAGTGTGCGGCCCACTCGATCGTCGACAGATCGATCCCGTCTTTGTGCATTTCCCAGAGCGGGGACAGGTCGCGCAGCTTGGCGATCTTGCCCTGCAGCAGGTTGATCACGTAGTCGACATCGGCCTCGGTGGTGAAACGGCCGACCGTGAAGCGGATCGAGCTGTGCGCGAGTTCGTCGTTGCGGCCCAGCGCGCGCAGCACGTAGGACGGCTCCAGCGAGGCCGAGGTGCAGGCCGAGCCCGACGACACGGCAACATCCTTGATCGCCATGATCAGCGACTCGCCTTCGACGAAGTTGAAGCTGATGTTCAGGTTGTGCGGGACACGCTGCTCCATGTCGCCGTTCACATAGGTTTCCTCGATCTGCGACAGGCCACGCAGCAGCTTGTCGCGCAGCGCGCGCACGCGCTCGTTCTCGACCGCCATTTCCTCGCGGGCGATGCGGAAGGCCTCGCCCATGCCGGCGATCTGGTGCGTCGCCAGCGTGCCGGAGCGCATGCCGCGCTCGTGGCCGCCGCCATGCATCTGCGCCTCGATCCGCACGCGCGGCTTGCGGCGCACGTAAAGCGCGCCGATGCCCTTCGGGCCGTAGGTCTTGTGCGCCGAGAACGACATCAGGTCGACCTTCAGCTTGGCGAGGTCGATCGCGACCTTGCCGGTGGACTGCGCGGCATCGACGTGGAACACGATGCCCTTGGCGCGGCAGATCTCACCGATCGTCTCGATGTCCTGGATCACGCCGATCTCGTTGTTCACATGCATCACTGACACCAGGATCGTGTCCGGGCGCAGCGTGGCCTTGAACACCTCGAGGTCGATCAGGCCGTCGTCCTTGACGTCCAGGTAGGTCACCTCGAAGCCTTCGCGCTCGAGTTCGCGGCAGGTGTCGAGCACGGCCTTGTGCTCGGTCTTCACGGTGATGATGTGCTTGCCCTTGCCCTGGTAGAAATGCGCCGCGCCCTTGATCGCGAGGTTGTCCGATTCGGTCGCACCCGAGGTCCAGATGATTTCGCGCGGATCCGCGTTCACGAGCGCTGCCACCTGCTCGCGCGCCTCTTCCACCGCCCGCTCCGCATCCCAGCCGTACGCGTGGCTGCGCGACGCCGGATTGCCGAACTGCTCGCGCAGATACGGCACCATCTTGTCGACCACGCGCGGAGCGACGGGGGTCGTCGCGCTGTAGTCCATATAGATGGGCAGGTGAGGAGTATCATTGTTCATCTGTCGCTCCGGGTATTCATTCAGTGCAGGGACAATCTGTTATGTAGGTGCGGTTTTATCGGGTACGGACAGCGTCGCGCCTCAGGAACTGGTCGCGATGTTGAAGACCGAATTCGGCCCGAGCGGCATCGCTCGCACCGGCTCGGCGGGCGCGGCCGGCTCCGGCGCGCGGCGATCGCGCAGCACGGCGGGGGCACCCTCGCGGGCGCGCTGCTGATCGACGAGATCCTGCAGCGAGACCGAATCCAAGTATTCGACCATCTTCTGGTTGAGCGTCGACCAGAGCTCGTGCGTCATGCAATGACCATCGGGCTGCTTGGTGCCCTCGCAGGTACCCTTGCCGCCGCATTGCGTGGCATCGAGCGGTTCGTCGACCGCGATGATGATGTCGGCGACCGTGACGTCGGCCGCACTACGCGCGAGATTGTAGCCGCCCCCCGGCCCGCGGACCGATTCGACGATCTCGTGCCGGCGCAGCTTTCCGAACAACTGCTCCAGGTACGAGAGCGAGATGCGCTGGCGTTGGCTGATGCCTGCAAGCGTCACCGGCCCCTGCTCCTGGCGCAGTGCCAAGTCAATCATCGCCGTGACGGCGAAACGGCCTTTCGTGGTAAGTCTCATAGTCGTAAAGGACAACAAGCCATAGTCGTATGGGGACAACAAGCTTGATGATTTTTGTCAAGTATAAATATTTGGCAGTTTTAGTCAAGTATCCCTGTCCGGGGGAGGGAGATTCAGTGAACGCTACAGAAGTGCTGCAGCGGCCTCGGGTTCAGTTGCCGGCACGCTCGCGCAGTGTCGCGAGCAGACCGGCGCAGGCGCTCTCGCATTGGTCGAGCACTTGCTCGAAGCCTTGCGCGCCGCCGAAATAAGGGTCCGCCACTTCGCGCTGACCGGCACTGGTCGCGAACTCCATCAGCAAACGGATCTTGTGCCGATGCTCGGCCGGACAACGGCGCCGCAGCTCGGCGAGATTTGCCTCGTCCATCGCGAGCAGCAGGTCGAAACGCTCGAAGTCGCCGCTGGCAACCTGGCGCGCCCGTAGCGCCGACAGATCGTAGCCACGGCCGCGCGCCGCCTGCTGGGCGCGCGCATCAGGAGCCTCGCCGACGTGCCAGTCGCCGGTTCCTGCGGAATCGACCTCGATCACGTGATCGAGACCCGCCGCGCTGACCTGCTCACGCATCACGCCTTCCGCAGTCGGTGAGCGGCAGATGTTGCCGAGGCAGACGAAGCAGATCGAGGCGCGTTTCATCGTGCGGCCGGATGGCGGCGGACGGCCGCGAAAACAGAAAGCGCATCATTATACAGGCGCGCTTCGATTCCCGTGGCCGGCCGGCGCGGCATTACAGCGCCTTGGTGGCGGCCAGCGGCGCGGCCGAGCGGCTTCGGGCGAATCGCCGACCAGCCCGAACGACACGGTGCGCGCAAGCTCTGCGGAAACCTGCCCGATCGGCTGCGGCTCGCTGGGGCGCGCGGCATTCGACGCGTACAGATACGCGGCGGCGGCAAGCGGTACGACGATCGCGAGCGGCCAGTACATCGATATTGTCTTTTATATGAACGCCTCCCGTTTGCGAAGGTTTTTCGTGTGTGCCGACTGCGACAGGATGGGCTGCAGCTTTATATCCG
>JAYFRU010000297.1:0-4446 GCA_040946965.1 Burkholderia sp.
CCCGCCAACCCCCTTCCAGACTGGCTCTCAGGCAGTTTTATCATGAAAATTCATCACACTTTTCCGCGAAGACCCTTGATTTCTATCGTGCCGAGTTTCGAGGGGCAGCGGAATATCGGCTATCTCGATCCGGTCGGCATTCCAACGAAATGCATGGGTGACACGACGGACGTTGTCGTCGGCAAGCGCTGCAGCGACGCCGAGTGCCGAGCCTCGCTTGAGACGCAACTGATCGCGCATGCCGAACCCGTGCTCGCGTGTACGCCGATCCTCAAGGGCCGGACGTACCCACTCGCCGCTGCCGTGAGCTTTGCGTACAACATTGGCACGACCGCCTACTGCAACAGCACGACCGCGAAGCGTTTCAGCGAGGGCGACTTCAAGGGGGCGTGTCCCGCGCTTCCAGCGCCGCCGGCGTGAGCGATGGTGCGCCCGCGCCTACGCAGACCTCGACCCAGCGACTGCGGAGCGCGTTTTTGCCGTCGCAGGAGACGACGATAACCAGATCGACAAACTGAGGATGCTGCAGGCGTACGTCTGCCAGGTCCGCCCGGATACGCCGGGGTGCGGTGAGCAGTAGAGAGAAACAGGGTGGCCGGCTGACGTGCGGGAACACGTCGGCATCGACAGCGGTACGAGGTCGAGGTCGAGGCGTATCGGGAGCCGTTGACGTATGCGTCTGATGGGCGGGATAGGTTTGCCAGGAGTCTGGCGACCAAGTATGACCTTGGTATCTTGGACGATGAGGCGCGGGGGCTGTGGGCGGGATAAGTTCAGCAGCATCCCGCCTTATTCCCGCCAAGCGTCGAGCAAACCATTGTTAGATAAAGGATCTTGGTGCCGAACAGCAGCACCAGCGCGAGCTGCAGCAGCGAGGTGGAGAAGAAGCGCTCGCCGACCTCCTGCGCGACCAGCAGCAACAGGCCGCCGGCCAGCGGGAACAGCGCCCGGTCGAGGCTGCTCGCGCCGGTGCCGGGCGCGCGGCCGGCGGCACGGCGGCGCGCCTCGATGCGCGCGCGCAGCCAGCGCGCCAGCAGCCAGGCCAGCGCGAGCGTGCCGGCCAGCACCGCGAGCTGCCAGATCATCACCGTCTGGCCGAAGTCGCGTACGACGCCGGCCAGCCGTTTCGACAGCAGCGGATCCTGCATGGCCCCGCTCGCGCTCAGCTGGCGTCGTCGGCCGCTGCGGTGCCTGCAGCGCCGAGCTTGGCGGCTTCGGTTGCTTCGGTTGCTTCAACGGCCTCGGTTGCTTCAGCGGCTTCGGCGCCGTCCTTCGCCTCGACAGCGGCCTTCGCGGCGGCAGGCTTGGCCGCCTTCGGGCGCCGCTCCAGCACGGCCGCGAAGAAACCGTCGGTGGCATGGCGATGCGGCCACAACGACAGGTAGTCGCCGGTATCGAGCGCGACGCGCTGCTCGGCCAGCACCTTGCTGGCCGGCACCAGCACGAAGTCGGGATGCGCGGCGAGGAACTGCACGACGATCGCCTCGTTCTCGGCCTCCACCACGCTGCAGGTCGCGTAGACTAGCCGGCCGCCCGGCTTCACCAGGCGCGCGGCGCTGGCGAGGATCGAACCCTGCTTGGGCGTGAGTTCCTCGATCGAGTCGCGCGTCTGGCGCCACTTGAGGTCGGGGTTGCGGCGCAGCGTGCCCAGGCCGCTGCAGGGCGCGTCGACCAGCACGCGGTCGATCTTGCCGGCCAGCCGCTTGATCTTGGCGTCGTGCTCGCTGTCGATCAGCACCGGGTTGACATTGGACAGGCCGCTGCGCGCCAGGCGCGGCTTGAGCTTGGCCAGGCGCTTCTCGGACACGTCGAAGGCATAGAGGCGCCCGGTCGAGCGCATCGCCGCGCCCAGCGCCAGGGTCTTGCCGCCCGCGCCGGCGCAGAAATCGACCACCATCTCGCCGCGGCGCGGCGCCATCAGCAAGCACAGCAGCTGGCTGCCCTCGTCCTGCACCTCGATCAGGCCGTCCTGGAAGATCGGCAGCTTGGTCAGCGCCGGCTTGCCGATCAAGCGCACGCCGTTCGGCGCGAACGGGGTCTCGCCGGCCTCGATGCCGGAAGCCTTGAGGGCGTCGAGCACCTGGTCGCGGGTGGCCTTCTGCACGTTCACGCGCAGGTCCAGCGGTGCCGGGTAGTTGACGGCGGCCGCGAACTGCGCGAGAGCGTCCGCATCGAAGCGCTGCGACAGCACCTGGTGGATCCAGTCCGGCAGGTTGGTGCGCACGCGCAGCGGCAGGCTGGCCGGGTCGATCTTGGCGACGTGGTCGAGCCAGGACCATTCGGCTTCCGACACGTGCTGCTTGAGCGCGGAGCGGCCCGCAGTCTGCATCAGACCCAGCAGGGTCAGGCGGCGCGCCGGCGTGCCGCTGCCGCTCTCGGCCAGGTGCGAGTATTCCATCTTCCGGCGCAGCACCGCGAACACCGCCTCGGCGATCACGCCGCGCTCAGCATGGCCGAGCTTGGGATGCGCGCGGAAGAACCGGCTCGTGGTCGCGTCGGCCGGGCCCGCGAATTTCAGTACGTCGCCGAGCAGCGTCTCGGTCTGGCCAATCAGAAAACCATGCAGCTTCATACACCCTCACCCTGCTTGTTGTTGTCATCCGCGACCAGCCAGCGGCAGGTGCCGCCGGCCAGTACCGCGCGGCCCGCCTCGAGCCGCAATTGCCCTTCGACGAACCAGCGCACCGCGCGCGGATAGAGCACGTGCTCAGCCTCGAGCACGCGCGCGGCCAGCGCCTCGGGAGTATCGTCGTCGCGCACCGGCACCGCCGCCTGCGCGACGATCGCGCCGCTGTCGAGCTCCGGAATCACGAAATGCACGGTGGCGCCGTGCAGGGCCACGCCGGCGGCCAGCGCCGCCTCGTGCGTGCGCATGCCCTTGAAGCTGGGCAGCAGCGAGGGATGAACATTCAGCATCCGGCCCTCGAAACGCGACACGAAGCCGAGCGTGAGGATCCGCATGAAGCCGGCCAGCACCACCAGGTCGGGCGCGAAACGCTCGATTTCGGCGGCCAGCGCGGCGTCGAAGGCCTCGCGGCCGTCGTGCTCGCGATGGTCGACGACCGCAGTGGCGATCCCGCGCTCGGCCGCAAACGACAAACCGGCCGCATCGGGCCGGTTCGCGATCACGGCGGCCACGCGGGCCGGCCAGGCGTCGCCCGCGCAGGCGTCGACGATGGCCTCCATATTGCTGCCGCGGCCTGAAATCAGGATGACAAGATTTTTCATCTGCCAATTTTAGCATTCGGACCACCGTTTCCCGGCCGCCGAGCCGCCCATCGGCCCGAACCGTTTATAATTTCGAGCCTTGCGGCATCCGCTTGCCCCATTTGTGCCGTATTTCGGTTCCCTAGTCTTCATCGAGCCCGCTGCCAACCCGCTATCGTGAAAGTCTTTCGCGGCCTGCCCAACGCCGAGAGTCGCGCCCCGTGCGCGCTGACGATCGGCAATTTCGACGGTGTCCACCGTGGCCATCAGGCCCTGCTCGCGCGCGTGCGCGCGGCTGCGGACGCGCGCGGGCTGCCGGTCTGCGTGATGACCTTCGAGCCGCACCCGCGCGAGTTCTTCAATCCGGCCGGCGCTCCGCGCAGCATCGCGATGCTGCGCGACAAGCTCGAGGCGCTGCGCGAGAACGGCGTGGACCGGGTGGTGGTCGAGCACTTCAATCACACCTTCGCCAACCAGGCGCCCGAGGCCTTCGTCGAGCAGACCCTGGTCAACGGCCTGCACACGCGCTGGATGATCGTCGGCGACGATTTCCGCTACGGCGCCAAGCGCGCCGGCAATTTCGCCTCGCTGCAGGAAGCCGGCGCGCGCCACGGCTTCGACGTCGAGCAGATGGCCACGCTGGCCGCGCCCAACGGCGCGCGCATCTCGAGCTCGGGCGTGCGCGCCTCGCTGGCTGCGGGCGATCTCGACGCGGCCAAGCAGGCGCTCGGCCACGGCTACGCGATCAGCGGCCACGTCGCGCACGGGCTCAAGCTCGGCCGCGACCTCGGCTTCCCGACCCTGAACCTGTCGATCGCGCACAAGCGCCCGGCCCTGTCGGGCATCTTCGTGGTGCTGGTGCACGGCCTGGGCGAGGTGCCGCTGCCGGCGGTGGCCAGCCTCGGTGTGCGACCCACCGTGGTCGACGCCGGCCGCGTGCTGCTCGAGGTGCATATCCTCGACTGGCACGGCGACGCCTACGGCAAGCTGGTGCGCGTCGAGTTCCTCAAAAAGCTGCGCGACGAGGCCAAGTTCATCGACCTCGAGACGCTGACCCGCACGATCGCGCAGGATGTGGTCGACACGCGCGCCTACTTCGCCGCGCATAGCGTGCCGCCCGGCGGCCGCGCCACCGGCTTCGCCACCTCGGCGACCGACCGAATTATTGAGTAATTCGTAAATCATGACAACGGAAACGGCCGTCGTGCGTTATAGATCTCATCACCTGCTTGATGAGGA
>JAYFRU010000298.1:0-4439 GCA_040946965.1 Burkholderia sp.
CTGCGTCGCCGCCTGCGCAACACCCTGCAGAGCTCCCTTCTTCAACCTCTCAGACTCCGGTTTGGATGATGTGTTTTGCCCCAAATCCGTGTCTAGAAAAACCGGAGCCGCCGCAGTCACCGCAGTGCGCATGGCACGATCGACACCTTACTGAACATCTTCAGCAAGGCCCTGCGACCCGGCCTGTTCCCGGAGCCACGATGCCCGCTTCCCAGTCGTCCCAAGTCTCGCCGTCCCCCGCCCCCCTCGATACCGAGGCGCTGCTCGCCGCCCTGCCCGCGCGCATCGCCGACCTGCCACGCCGCATCGCCGCGCGCACGCCCGAGCATCCGGCGCTGATCGAGGACGCGCGCCGGCTCAGTTATGCCGAGCTAGTGGCGGCCATCGACGCGAGCGCCGCGCAGCTGCGCGCGCTCGGCGTACGCGGCGGCGACCGCGTGATGATCGTCGCCGAGAACAGCATCGCCCAGATCGTGCTGCTGTTCGCCGCCGCCACGCTCGACGCCTGGGCACTGCTCGCCAATGCGCGGCTGTCGGCCGCCGAGCTCGACGCGATCGCCGCGCACGCGCGGCCGCGCGCGATCGCTTTCGTCACCGCCACCTCGCCCGACGCGGCCGCCCACGCGGCGCGCCATCGCGCCCTGCCGGCCGCCGCCGGCGAGCCCGACATCGGCACCTGGGCGGTGGCGCTCGACCCCGGCACCCACGCGGAAGCGGTCGAGGCCGAAGGCGCGCGGCAATGCGCGGCGCTGATCTACACCACCGGCACCACCGGCATGCCCAAGGGCGTGATGCTGTCGCACCGCAACCTGCTGTTCATCGCGACCGTCTCCAGCACGCTGCGCCTGGCACCGCGCTTCGTGCCCGAGGCGGTGCGCCGCGCGCTGGCCGACGAGTGCGTGACGATCTTCCAGGGCGTGCCCGCGATGCACGCGAAGCTGCTCGATCACCTGCAAGCCCACGGCCATGCCTGGCAGGCCCCGCAGCTGCGCTTCGTCTATTCCGGCGGCTCGCCGCTCGACGCCGACCTGAAGGCGCGAGTCGAGCGCGTCTACGGGCTGCCGCTGCACAACGGCTACGGCATGACCGAAAGCAGCCCGACCGTCGCGCAGACCCTGCTGGAGGCGCCGCGCGGCGATTGTTCGGTGGGCGTGCCGATTCCCGGCATCGAGGTGCGGCTGGTCGATCCCGAGCTGCACGAGGTGCCGCCCGGCGAGGTCGGCGAGATCCTGGTGCGCGGGCCGAACGTGATGCTCGGCTACTACCGCAACCCCGAGGCCACGCATGCCGCCGTCACGGCCGAGGGCTGGCTGCGCACCGGCGACCTGGCGCGCGCCGCCGCCGACGGCTCGCTAAGCATTGCCGGCCGCAGCAAGGAGCTGATCATCCGCTCCGGCTTCAACGTCTATCCGGCCGAGGTCGAGCATGTGCTGAACGCGCATCCGGCCGTGCTGCAGTCGGCCGTGATCGGGCGCGCGGTGCCGGGCAACGAGGAAGTGCTCGCCTTCGTCGAGCTGACGCCGGGCGTCACGCTCGCCGCGGACGAACTCGATGCCTGGTGCGCGGCCAGGCTCGCGCCCTACAAGCGGCCCGCGCGCATCGTCACCGTCGAGGCACTGCCGGCCGCCTCGACCGGCAAGGTGCTCAAGCACTGGCTGCGCGAGCACGCGGCCTACAAGGACTGAACGGGGCGGAGCGGCGCGACAGGATGCAGGAACGCGCGCCGCCGAAGCGGCGCGCGTTCCGTCCGCACCTCTCAGCCGCGCGGATGATGCTGGGCGTGCAGCGAGCGCAGGCGCTCGCGCGCGACGTGCGTGTAGATCTGGGTGGTCGAGATATCGCTGTGACCGAGCAGCATCTGCACCACGCGCAGGTCCGCGCCGTGATTGATCAGGTGCGTCGCGAACGCGTGCCGCAGCGTGTGCGGCGAGAGATGCGCGCGGATCTCGGCGCGCAAGGCGTGGCGCTTGATGATGTTCCAGAACTGCTGGCGCGTCATGCCCTCGCCGCGCGCGGTCACGAACAGTGCGTCCGAGGCACGCGCGCCGAGCATCGCGGGCCGCGCCTCGCGCAGGTAGCGCTCGATCCAGCCATGCGCCACCTCGCCGAACGGCACCAGCCGTTCCTTCGCCCCCTTGCCCATCACGCGCACCACGCCGTCGTTGAGGCCCACCTCGACCGTCTTCAGCGTGACCAGCTCGCTCACCCGCAGCCCGCTCGCGTACATCAGCTCGAGCATGGTGCGGTCGCGCAGACCCAGCGCCGTCTCCACCTCGGGCGCGCCGAGCAGCGCCTCGACCTGGCCCTCTGACAAGGTGGACGGAAACTGCGGCGCCTGCTTGGCCGACAATACCCGCAGGGTCGGGTCGGCAGCCGCGCGGTGCTCGCGCAGCGCCCAGCCGTAGTAGCGCCGGAAGACCGACAGGCGCCGGTTCGAGGAGGTGGCCTTGCCGTCGCTGCGCGCAGCGATGTAGGCCGTCAGCATCGGCTCCGAGACGACATCGAGGCTCGCCTCGTGCGTCTGCGCGAGCCACAGCGCGAACAGCGTCAGGTCGCGCCGGTAGGCACCGAGCGTGTTCTTCGACAGGCCGTGCTCGAGCCACAGCGCGTCGCAGAACAGGTCGATCGCGTGGCGGCTGGCCTCGCGTTCGGGCGTGCCGGCCAGCGGCTCGCCGAGCGCGCCATCGCTCTTGCCGCCGCTGCCGGGCGGCCGGCCCGGCTTGCGGCCGGCGCTTCGTCCCTCGCCGCGCACGGCCGCCTCACCCACCTGGCGTGGCTTGCGCGCGGTGCCAGCCGCCGCGCTGCGGCGCACCTTGCTCGCCACCGGGCCGGCAAGCGCGGCGGCCTCCGATGCCGGTGCCGTCTCGCTCGCGATTGCCTCGTCGCCGGCATCCATGTCCGCCGCCTTCCCCATCTTGCGCACCATCAGTAACGAATCCCCTCGTGCGCGAGCAGGCAGCGCTTGATCTTCAGGTAATAGCCGTCCTCGTCGTGGTTCGCGAAGCCGCCGATGCCGCCCGAGGCGACCACGCGATGACAGGGAATCACCAGCGGGAACCAGTTCGCGCCGCAGGCCTGCCCGACCGCGCGCGGCGCGCTGCCGATGCGTTTGGCGATCTGGCCATAGGTCGCCACAGTGCCGGGAGGCACCTCGCTGATCGCCTGCCAGACGCGCTGCTGGAAAGCCGAGCCGACTTCGGCCAGCGGCAGCTTGAAACGCGCCGAGGCGCGTTCGAAATAACGATCGATCTGCCGCGCGGCGCGCAGCGCCAGCGCATTGTCGGGATCGACATTGGGCACCGACTCGGGCACGTAGACGATCTCCCGCACCTTGCCCGCCTCAGTACGGATGCCGATCTTGCCGAACGGCGCGTCGATCACGGCGTTGAACATGCTTCGCTCCTTGGACCCGGCGGCGGCACGCGCCGCGCAACCATCACGGTCGATTTCCATTTCCAGGCGCCACTTTACGCCGCCGTGGCGAATCCGTGCCGCGCACCCTTCAGGCGGCCTGCAGCGCCCATCCGACATGCTCGCGCACCAGCTCGGAAGCATCGTCGGCGCGTGCGGCGAGCGCCGCGACGATGGCCTCGCGCGCCTGGCCATCGAGCCGCTCGCGCGGCGCGCGCAGCGCATTGCCGAGCCCCACCGCGAGATTGCGCAGCCAGCGCTCGTGGCCGATGCGGCGGATCGCGCTGCCCTGCATGCGCTCGTCGAACTGCTCGGCGCTCCAGCCGAACAGCTCCACCAGCGAGGCCCCGCCGAGCCCGTGGCGCACGTCGAAATCGGCCACCGGCGCGGGCTGCGCGAACTTGTTCCAGGGGCACACGAGCTGGCAGTCGTCGCAGCCATACACGCGATTGCCGATCAGCGGCCGCAGCGATTCCGGAATACTGCCTTTCAGTTCGATCGTCAGGTAGGAAATGCAGCGCCGCGCATCGACGCGGAACGGCTCGACGATCGCGTCGGTCGGGCAGGCGTCGAGGCAGCGCGTGCAGCTGCCGCAGTGCGCGCCGGGCGTCTCGGGCGCCGTCGCGGGACTCGTTTCGACATCGGTAGGCAGGGGAAGATCGACGAAGATCTCGCCGAGGAAGAACAGCGAACCGGCATCGCGCTGCAGCAGCAGCGTGTGCTTGCCGCGCCAGCCGGTGCCGGCCTTCTGCGCCAGCTCGACCTCGAGCACCGGCGCCGAATCGGTGAACACGCGATAGCCGAACGGGCCGATCTCGGGCTCGATGCGCTCGGCCAGGGTCTGCAGCCGATTGCGCATCACCTTGTGATAATCGCGGCCGCGCGCGTAGATCGACACCACCGCGGCGGCCGGATCCTCGAGCCGCGCCAGCTCCCGCGCGCGCCAGCCGCCCGGCGGGGGGGGGGGGGGGGGGGGGGGGGGGGGGGGGGGGGGGGGGGGGGGGGGGGGGGGGGGGGGGGGGGGGGGG
>JAYFRU010000299.1:0-4424 GCA_040946965.1 Burkholderia sp.
GGCCCGCGCGCGTCATCCGGCCCGTTGGTCGGGTCCGACGCGCAACTGGACGCCGGTCGGCGCCGTCGCGCTCAACCACCAGCGCTTCTCCCCGCAGGACCTGGACCAGGCGCGCGACGCGCTGCGCGAGCACTGGCGCGAGAACGCCGCGCCCTACGACGCCAAGCCGCTCAACGCCACTCCGCTGGCCGCGCAGATCGCCGACGAGCAGCTCGGCCTGGTGTGGGCCAAGGCCGAGTTCGAGGCCGATTCGCCCGAGAAGATCACGATGGCGCGCGGCACCTACCAGAGCCCGCCGATGCAGACGCTCGCCGCCCTCGCCAAGGAGGCCCGGCGCGAGTTCCTGGTGTTCTCGCCGTATTTCGTGCCGCACGACGCCGGCGTGGAGGCGCTCGGCGCGCTGACGGCGCGCGGCGTGCGCGTCGCGATCCTGACCAATTCGCTGGTGGCCACCGACGCGGTGGCGGTGCAGGCCGGTTATGCGCCCTATCGCGTGCCGCTGCTCAGGCGCGGCGTCGAGCTCTACGAGTTTCGCGCCGAGCAGCCGCCGACTGCGAGCTTCCGCGGCTGTTCGGCTCGCGCTCGCGCGCCAGCCTGCATGCCAAGGCCTATGCGATCGATCGCTCGACCCTGGTGATCGGCTCGCTCAACCTCGATCCGCGCTCGGCCTACCTCAATACCGAGCTGGCCCTGGTGATCCGCAGCCCGCAGCTGGCCGGCGAGGTCGCGGGCCTGTTCGACCATGTCACGCAGCCGACCGAAAGCTATCGCCTGACGCTGGCCGAGCCGGCCTCGTCCGGCGCGGGCGGGCCGGCCGCGCAATCGCCGCTGCTCTGGACCGATGTCGAGCATGGCCAGCTGCGCACCTACAGCGTCGATCCCGGCGCGGGTTTCGTGCGCAATGCGCTGACCGGCCTGTTCCGCATGCTGCCGGGCGACGGCCAGCTGTGAGGCGGCCGATGACCGCCGCGTGACAGGCCGTGCGCGTGCCTACCGGGCACGCGCTTGCGCCGGGGCTTGTCTCAGGGCTTACTGGGTGACTTACCTCGGGACTGACTTCAGCGCCGAGCGAATCCGCTCGGCCATCGCCTCGAGTTCCTTCGGATCGGCCACGTCGCGCGAATGCGCGCCGAGTGGCTGGGTGGCCCAGCGCGGGATCAGGTGGAAATGCACGTGCGGCACGGTCTGGCCGGCCGCCGCGCCGTTGAACTGGCCGACGAACAGGCCATCCGGCCGCAGCGCCTCGCGGATCGCCAGCGCGATGCGCTTGGTGACGCGGATGCATTCGGCGGCGGCCTCGTCGGACAGCTCGTAGAGCATCTCGGCCGCTTCCTTCGTCACCACCAGGGTGTGGCCCGGCGACTGGGGCATGATGTCCATGAACGCGATGATGCTGTCGCTCTCGTACACGCGCGTGCAGGGCAGCTCGCCACGCAGGATTTTCGCGAAGATGTTCTTGTCGTCGTAGGCCATGATCTGGATCGTCGTCGGGGTTGGGGTGAACGGGAACGACGATTCTCGACGCTCGCGCGCGAACGCGCAAGCGCGGCCCGGACTGTGCCCCCCGCGCCTACAGCAGACTGCGCAGCGCCACCGCCGATCGGCCAGCCGCGCCGCATCGAGCGGCGCGCACGCGGCCGCCAGCCAGCGACACACCGCCATCTCGCGCCCCGCGTGGATCACGGCCGCCGCCGCGAGCCGCCCCGCCCCATTCAGCCCGAACACCGCGAACGGCCCGCGCCCCGGCTCGCCGCGCAGCACGCGCTGCTGCCCCGGCGCGCGCGTATCGGCCAGCGTGCGCACGTAATGCAGCGGCACGCCGGGTTCGAGCGCGCCGCCGAACGGCCGCACGCACGAGCCGGTGGCCAGCAGCAACCGTGCATAGGGCAGGCTGGCGCCATCGGCCAGACGCACCCGCTGCGCCGCGCGATCGATCGCCTCGACGCGCGTGCCCAGCCGCAAGTCGATCCCTTGCGCCGCGTACCAGCCCGGCTCGCGCACGAACAGGCGCGGCTCGTCGGCCGCGGCGAGCAGCGCGTCCTTCAACAGCAGCGGCCGGTCGTAGGGCGCCTCGGCCTCCTCGCCCAGCATCACGATCGGCAGCGCCGCATCGCGCTCGCACAATGCCTCGGCGGCACGCCGGGCCGCGTGCCCGGCGCCGACGATCACCACCGGATCAGCCGACATGGATCTGCGCCTGCCCGTCGACCATGCGGATCGGATAGCTGCGCACCGCCTCGGTGATCGGCGCGCAGCGCGGCGCGCCGCTGCGGATGTCGACCAGGCCCTGGTGTAGCGGGCACTCCACGCAGCCGTCCTCGACGCAGCCTTCCGACAGCCGCGCATGGCCATGCGTGCAGAGATCGTGCAGCGCGAACAGCTCGTCGCCGAGCCGGAAGATCGCGATCGGCTTACCGCCGACCACGCGCGCGGCCGGCTCGTCCTCGCTGAATTCGTCGAGCGCGCCGAGCGCGTGCCAAGTATCGAGCGTGTCCTCGGTCATGATGATGGGTTTTCTCCATCAGTTCAGATCGGCGTCGCGAGCAGGGTCTGCACGCGCGAAGTGTCGTAGATCATGCGCTTGGCGCGATAGCGCAGCCCCTCGGGCGTGCGCACTACGGTGTCGAAATAGCGGCCCGCCTGGTAGACGTGCGATTCGCCGTCGCTCTTGGTCTGCACCACCACGTAGTTGCTCTCGGTGTCGATCTCCTCGCCGCGCACCGCGAGGATGGTCAGGCCCGAGGTCATGTACCGGCAGGTATGCGCGTCGTAGATGTTGGCGTGGCGCAGCGACACCACGTGATCGCGCAGCATGCGCCGGTTGCTGCAGTAAATGATGCCGATCGGCAGGCCGAGATCGGCGTTCTCCTTCGGCACGATTTCACACAGGCATTCCTCGGTGAACATCTCCGGCCAGCTTTCCAGCCGGTTGTTGTCGAGGTGCCCGAGATAGCGGTTCTGCAGCATCGTCAGTTCGAGCCACAGCGAAATGTCGTCGGTCATGTGCGTGCTCCGCAGGATTCTCAATAGCCCATCAGCTTCTGGTAGCCGACCCAGAAGCGCCGGATCAGGCTTTCGGTGATCACCGTGTCCTGCTGGTCGGGATTGCTGCGCGACATCTCGATCACCGAGCTCGCGTCGGGGTCGCGGAAGGTGCCGCGCTGCACCAGCTCGGTGGCCTCGGTGTTCCTCCATCGAGATGTAGCCGGCCGGCCCCACCAGGTTGGCCTGCTTGATGCGCAGCGCACGCAGTTCGGGCGTGTCGTCGGCATAACCGAAGAAGTGGAACACCAGCTCGAAGTTGCCCGGTCCCTTCGGCAGCAGCTGGCGCGTTACCAGCGTGTTGTGGATCTGTTGGATCACCAGTTGCGGGAAGATCGGCTGGATGTGGTTAGTGGTGTCTTCCTCGTACTCGGATACGAGCCCCAGGATCGAGTCCTCCTCGAGCGCGAAACCCTCGTCGAAGGAGCGGATGTTCTGCTGCTTGTAGGCCGCCGAGGTGTCCTCGCCGGTCTTGGTGACGGTGATGATGCTGTGCAGGCCGTGCGTCGCGTCGGGGATCGAGCGCGCCTTCATGCCGACCCGGAAGATGTTGAAGGTGGTGTGGAACAGGTGCAGCATGCTGGCGTGATACGGGTCTTTCACGTTCTCGAAGTAGAGCTTCCAGTTCGACTTCGAGTATTGCCGCGTGCAGCCCAGGTACTCGATCGGCTTGTGGAAGATGCGGTCGATCCAGGGCCGCATTTCCGCGCCCAGGTACTCGGGCAGCGGCGCGACCTCCTCGCTGAAGCTGGCGAACACCAGGCCGCGATAGCTCTCGACGCGCAGCTTGCGCAGGCCGTGCTGCTTCGGATCGAAATCGGGCGGCATGCCGGTCATGCCTTTCTGCCCGCGCCGGAACGGCACGCCGAGCAGGTTGCCGGCATTGTCGAAACTCCACTGGTGGTAGACGCAGGTATGCGAGCTGGCATTGCCGCGCGCCTGGCGGCACACCTGGGCGCCGCGATGCGCGCAGCGGTTGACCCAGGCCGAGAGCGTGCCGTCCTCGCCGCGCGTGACCACCACCGGCGTGTCGCTGACGAAGCTGCTCTTGAAGTCGCCCGGCTTGGGCAGCTCGGCCTCGAGCGCCACGAAGTTCCAGGTAGGACCCCGAAAGATCCGCTCCTGCTCGCGCTCGTAGACGGCCTGCGAGCTGAACACCTTGTAGGGCACGCGCGAGCCGTCCTGGCGCGGAAAACGCAGCTCCGCCGTGTCGTGACGGTCGGCGAGCCGCACCGGCGTTTCGGTCAGTTCCATCGTGGTTATATGAACGCCTCCCGTTTGCGAAGGTTTTTCGTGTGTGCCGATTGCGACAGGATGGGCTGCAGCTTTATATCCGGGCTTGTTGCAGCCTGATGCGCTGCGGCCCACTATGCAATCCGCTG
>JAYFRU010000300.1:0-4419 GCA_040946965.1 Burkholderia sp.
GGGCTGTTCCAGTCACCTACCGTCAGATTGGGCAACGGCCACCAAAGCCAGCTCAATTATCATAATGCGGGATGATGGAGCTAAATGGATAGCCCTTTTACCTATCCACTGGGCACGCCGGCGCCCACGCATGGCCTGGCCGAGGCGCCGCATCTCGCGCTCGATGCCGGCGCTGCTTATCTCGTTATCGGCGGCACCGGCGGGCTCGGTTTTGCCACCGCGCGCCGGCTGGTCGAACGCGGCGCCCGTCACCTGAGCCTGGCCAGCCGTGGCGGCGTGCGGGGTGAGGCCGCCGAGGCCGAGGTCGCGCGCTGGCGCGACACGCTCGGCGTGACGGTCGAGGTGGCCGCCTGCGACGTGAGCGATGCTCGCGCGGTGACCACGCTGGTCGAGAGGATCGTCGCGCGCGGCACCCCGCTCAAGGGCGTGCTGCACTCGGCGATGCAGATCGACGACGGGCTGGTGCGCAATCTCGACGACGCGCGCTTCGCGGCCGCGCTGGCGCCCAAGGTGGCCGACGCCTGGAACCTGCACCGCGCCACGCGCGGCATGGCGCTCGACTGGTTCGTGCTCTATTCCTCGGCCACCACCTATCTCGGCAACCCGGGGCAGGCCAGCTACGTGGCGGCCAACAGCTTCCTCGAGGCGCTGGTCGCGCATCGCCGCGCGGCGGGGCTGCCGGCGAGCTTCATGGCCTGGGGGCCGCTCGAGGACGTGGGCTTCCTGGCGCGCCATGACGGCACGCGCGAGGCCCTGCAGGCGCGCATCGGCGGCGCGGCGATCCGCTCGGCCGATGCGCTCGACGCGCTCGAGCGCGTGCTGCTCGAAGGCAGCGCCGGCGAGGCGGTGGTCCGGATCGACTGGCAGGCGCTGTCGCGCGGCATGCCGGCGGCCGGCGCGCGCCGTTATGCGCAGATGCAGACGCGCTCGGGCGGCGACGTCTCGCGCGACGGCGGTGACAAGCTGCGTGGCCGGGTCGCCGCGCTGCCGTGCGAGGAGGCGGTGGCCCTGGTGGCCGAATCGCTGCGTGCCCGGGTCGCGCGGATCCTGCACATGACGGCCGAGCGCATCGCTCTCGACAAGTCGGTGCTCGAGCTGGGCATGGATTCGCTGATGGGCATGGAACTCGGGCTCGCGGTCGAGGAAGTGTTCGAGGTGAAGCTGTCGGTGATGGCGATCGCCGACGGCGCGACCGTGCAGTCGCTGGCGGGCCGCATCGTCGATTCGATCGCGGCCGCCGAGGCGAATACGGGGGCGGCGGCCGAGCACGACGAAGCCGCCGCGCTGGCTGCCCGGCACGCGCTCGACAGCGAGGCGAAGGCGGTGCTCAAGCTGGCCGCCAACGATCCGGCGGTCGAGGCGGTGGCGGCGGCCGAACAGGCCGAAGCACAGGCGGCGCGGGCGGCGGAAGGCGCCACGGCGGAGCAGAAGGGCAAGCTGATCCGGCTCGGAGCCGTGCAATGACGGCGGCGCCGGATGGCTGGCCGGCCAGCGAAGGCACGCTGGCCGGCCAGCTGGCACTGGACGACCACGGCCTGCATACCGGCCGGCGCGTATCGGTCAGGATCCTGCCCGCGAACGGCGACACGCCGACCACGCGCGGCATCCGCTTCCGGCGTCTCGAAGGCGACCGCGAGCTGGCCAGCTTCGGCGTCGATCCGGCGCTGCGTCGCGCGCAACCGCTCTGCACCATGCTGCTACATCCCGACGGCGTCGGCGTGCGCACCGTCGAGCACCTGCTCGCCGCGCTGCTGGCCAGCGAGATCGATCACGCTCTGGTCGAGCTCGACGCCGAGGAGATCCCGATCCTGGACGGCAGCGCGAGCCCCTGGCTGGCGGCGATCCGCGCCTGCGGGCGCCGCGCGCTCGCGACGCCCAAGCGCTTCATCCGCGTGCTGCGGCCGCTGGCGGTGGCCGACGGCGAGGGCGGCGCGCGCCGCGAGATGCGCATCGAGCCGGCGCCGCGCTACGAGCTGAGCGTGCGCAACGACCTGAAGGGTTTCGGCGAGATGCACTGGAGCGGCGCGATCACGCCCGAGGCGTTCGCGGCCGAGATCGCGCCCTCGCGCTCCTATGGGCGGGTCAAATGGGCGGTGCCGGCGATCGTCGCCGGCTACCTGCGCGGCGTGCCGATCCTGCGCGGCGCGCGGCCTTCCTGCACCGCCTCGATCGTCGGCAGCCGCGTGCTGGGCGGCATGCGCGTGCCGGACGAGTTCGTGCGCCACCGCGTGCTCGACCTGGTCGGCGACCTCGCCATGGCCGGCGCGCCGCTGCTGGCGCGCGTCACGGTGTTGCGGCCCAGCCACGAAATGAATTTCCGGCTGGTCGATGCCCTGCTGTCGACGCCGGATGCGTGGGAATGGGTCGAGCTCAGGGCGTAACATAGCGGGCTTGGACAGCACAGACGGGCGAACGAATCGATGGGATTGGGAGATCATTTCCGGCAGCAACTGGCTGCGAG
This sequence comes from Burkholderia sp., assembly GCA_040946965.1. Lineage (GTDB taxonomy): Bacteria > Pseudomonadota > Gammaproteobacteria > Burkholderiales > Burkholderiaceae > Burkholderia. The sequence goes on from JAYFRU010000300.1 coordinate 2,462, forward strand.
GGCGCTCAAGCGCCAACTGGACCGCGTCACCGAAGGCGGCGGTGCCGCCTGCCGGTGCCGGCCTCGAGCGCGCACGAGTCGCCGAGCAGCCGTTTCGAATCGATGCCGCAGTACCAGCAGGTCCGGATCATGCACGAGATGGGCGAGAAGCTCGGCGTCGAATCGCCGTTCTTCCGCGTCCATGAAGGGCTGGCCGGCGCCACCACGACCATCGGCGGGCGCGAGTACCTCAACTACGCGAACTACAACTACCTGGGCCTGGCAGGCGAGGCGAGCGTCTCGACACGCGCCAAGGAAGCGATCGACCGGCTACGGCACCTCGGCCTCGGCCAGCCGCATGGTGGCCGGCGAGCGGCCCGTGCAGCGCGAGCTGGAGCAGGCGCTGGCCGGTTTCTACGAGACCGACGACTGCGTGGTGTTCGTCAGCGGCCATGCCACCAACGTCACCGTGATCGGCTCGCTGTTCGGCGCCGGCGACCTGATCGTCCACGACTCACTCGCGCACAACAGCATCGCGCAGGGCGCGCAGCTGAGCGGCGGGAAGCTCCTGAGCTTCCCGCACAACGACTGGCGCGCGCTCGATGCCCTGCTGGCCCGCGTGCGTCACGAATACCGCAACGTGCTGATCGCGATCGAGGGGCTCTACAGCATGGACGGCGACCTGCCCGAGCTGCCGAGGTTCGTCGAGATCCGCAATCGCCACGGCGCCTTCCTGCTGGTCGACGAGGCCCACTCGCTCGGCGTGCTGGGTGCGACCGGGCGCGGGATCCGCGAACACGCGGGCGTCGCGCCCGACGACGTCGACCTGTGGATGGGCACGCTCTCCAAGACCCTGGCCGGCTGCGGCGGCTTCATCGCGGGCTGCCAGCCGTTGGTCGACATGCTGCGCCATCTCGCGCCCGGCTTCCTCTACAGCGTGGGCCTCGCGCCGGCGCTGGCGGCCGCCTCGCTGGCCGCGCTCGAGGTGCTGCAGCGCGAGCCCGGGCGCGTCGCGCAATTGCGCGCGCGGCAAGCAGTTCCGCGAGGAGGCCCGCGCGACCGGCCTCGATACCGGTACCAGCGGGGGTTACGCGGTGGTGCCGGTGATCACCGGCAGCTCGCTGAAGGCGGCGCGCTGGGCCGATGCGCTGTTCGACGAGGGCATCAACGTGCAGCCGATCTTCTATCCGGCCGTCGAGGAGAAGGCCGCGCGGCTGCGCTGGCGCGGCTCGCGCGCTGAGTCCGGCACGATGACGGCCCCGCTGCCCGGCTGGACCTTCCGTGCCGGGCGCCCCGAGGATGCGGCGGCCTGCGCGCCGCTGATCCTCGCCTCGGGCGTGCGCGAGTTCGGTTTCTTCCTCGGCGCGGCGCCCGAGGCGATGACGGCCTTCCTGGCGACGGCCTTCGCCAGCGCGCGGGGCCGTTTCTCGTGGCGCCGCCATCGCGTGGCGATCGCCCCCGACGGCCGGATCGCCGGCGTGCTGGCCGCGCACGACGGCCGCCTGACGGGCCTCGACGATCCGCATGTGGCCTGGCTGCTGCTGCGCGTGTTCGGCCCGCCCCACACGGTGGCTGCCCTGCTGCGTGGGCTGGTGCTGGAGGGCGAGCTGCCCGCGCCGAAGCGCGCCCAGACCCATGTCGCCCATTGCGCGATCGACGAACGCTGGCGCGGCACCGGCGTGTTCACGGTGCTGTTCGAGGATGCCCGTCGCGCCGGCGTACTGGCCGACGGCGAGGGCAGCGAGGTGGTGCTCGACGTGCTGCTGAGCAACCCGCGCGCGGCCGCGCTGTACCGGCGCCTGGGTTTCGTCGAGCAGCCGCGCGCGAAGCCGGTCTCGCGCAAGCTGCCGGCCGAGCTCGAGTCGCTCCGGATGCGGCTCGGGCGCCGAGCGCCCGGGCTCCTTTCCGTGCGCCCGGCTGGGCGCACACACTTGGAGGTGAAAGTCCTCTACACGCCCGACAAGGGGAAGTGTTAGCCA